>NZ_RBLN01000006.1:0-31926 GCF_003989405.1 Micrococcus sp. HSID17227
TCATCTTGGCCGTGAGGGCGTCGGCGGCGTCGTCCACGCGGAACCCGGCCGTCTCCGCCGGGGCGCCCGGCGCCCGGGAGACGGCGGCGTGCAGGACCACCTGGAACAGGACGTCCCCGAGCTCGGCGGCCAGGGCGGGGTACGCGCCGTCGGCCCGACGCGCGGGCACGTCGGCCCACGCGGCGGCGTCGCGGGACTCGATCTCCGCCACCGCCTCGTACGCCTCCTCCACGAGGTACTCGGCGAGGTCGGCATGCGTGAGCGCGGCCGTCCAGGGGCAGTGGTCGCGCAGGGCCTCGACCACCGCCACCAGACGGTCCACACTCGCGCTCACGGGCGGATCAGTCGTCCTCGTCCTCGTCGTCCAGCTCCTCGAGGACAGGGCCGACGGCGTCGCCGGAGATGACCTCGCCCCAGCCGGCCACGAGGATCTCGGCGAGGTCCTCGCGCTCGTCCACGGACAGGAAGGCTGCCTCGGCCGCGTTGAGCTGCAGGTCCAGCAGCTCGGAGAGCGAGTAGCCGAAGGTCTCGGCGAGCAGGTAGAGCTCGTCGGTCAGGGACACGTCCGAGACGAGCCGGTTGTCCGTGTTCACGGTGACGCGGAAGCCGAGCTGCACGAGCAGGTCGATGGGATGGCCCGCGATGCCCGCCGCGGCGTCCACCGCGCCGGTCTGCAGGTTCGAGGACGGGCAGACCTCCAGGGCGATCTGCCGGTCCCGCACCCACGCGGCGGTCTCGCCCAGGTCCACGAGGCCGGTCAGCTCGTCCAGCTGCTCGCCGTCCTCGTCCACGCCGCCGTACTCCACCGAGATGTCCTCCGCCAGGCGCACGCCGTGGCCCAGACGCAGGGCGCGGCCGTCCACGAGGGCCGAGCGGACGGAGTCCAGGCCGTCGCCCTCGCCCGCGTGCACGGTGACGGGCAGGTGGTGGGCGGCCAGCCACGTGAAGGTGTCGGCGAAGCGGGAGGGCGGGAACCCGGCCTCGGCGCCCGCGATGTCGAAGCCCACGACGCCGGCCTCGCGGTGGCGCACGGCCAGCTCGGCGATCTCCTGGGCCCGGTCGGCGTGCCGCATCGCGGTGACCAGCTGGCCCACGCGGATCACGTGGCCCGCGGCGTCGGCGGCCTCGACCGCCTCGTCCAGGCCGGCCTGCACGGCCTCGACGGCCTCGTCCAGGCTCAGCCCGCCGGCCAGGTGCTGCTCGGGGGCCCAGCGGATCTCGCCGTAGACGACGCCGTCGGCGACCAGGTCCTCGACGAATTCGCGGGCCACGCGGCGCAGCTGCTCGCGGGTCTGCATCACGGCGGTGGTCAGGGCGAAGACCTGCAGGTACTTCTCGAGGGACTCGCCGTTGGCGTGCTCGGCGATCCACTCGGCCAGGCCCTCGACGGTGTCCGCGGGGACCTCGACGCCGGCCTCGCGGGCCAGGTCGAGGACGGTGCCCACGCGCAGGCCGCCGTCGAGGTGGTCGTGGAGGGAGACCTTGGGCAGGACGGCCAGGTCGACCTCGAGCGGGGAGGGGGATGCGGTGTCCGGAAGCTGCGTCGTCGTCACGGGCGTCACTCTACGGCAGGGCGCTCAGCGCAGGGCCTCCTGCTCGGCCAGGGTGAGGCCCTTCACCCCGGCGCCCAGCCGGCGGCGCAGCAGGGCCTTGAGCAGGCGGTCCAGCAGCAGGCCCACGAGCGCGGCACCCGTCACGGAGACGGCGATCTGCAGCACCGGGTTCTCCAGCCAGCCCGCGGTCAGGCGCGCGATCATGATCGAGTACGCGGCCCAGCTGGCCGTGGAGAGCAGGTCCAGCGCCACGAACCGCACCGGCGGATAGCGGGTGGCGCCGGCCGTGAGGTTCAGGGCCACGCGGCCGCCGGGGATGAACCGGGCGGTGAACAGCAGCAGCGCGCCGTGGCTGTGCAGGTGGTGACGGGCGACCTCGACCGTGGCCCGCACCCGCCGCAGCCGCATCCACCGGAACCGCTCCACGCCCACGGCACGGCCGATCGCGTACGCGGCCACGTCCCCCAGGAACGCGCCCGCGAAGCCGACCCCCCACAGCGCCCACAGGGAGAACGGATGCCCGTCGCGGACGATCGCGCCGAGGGCCACCAGCACCGACTCCGACGGGAAGATCGGCACGATGCCGTCGAGCAGGCACAGCAGCAGCGTCAGCGGCAGGACCCACCACTGCGCGGAGGCGTGGAGGATCGCCCCCTCGAGCCACGCGAGCATCCGGTCAGCCGATCCGGTCCAGGATCACGGAGCGCTCGCGCAGGGCCCGGGCGGCGTCGTCGTCGAGCTCGCCGACGGACCAGCCGCCGGCGAGCGCGGCCCTCGCCCGCTCGAAGCGCTCCGGCGTGTCCGTGTGCAGGGTCAGCACCTTCTGACCCCGGGCCACGCGCTCGCCGGGGCGCACGTGCACCTCGACGCCGGCCGCGGCCTGGACGCCCTGGCCCTGTCGCTCCCGCCCGGCGCCGAGGCGCCACGCGGTCAGGCCCACGGCCATCGCGTCCAGCTCGGTGAGGACGCCGTCCGTCTCCGCGACGACGTCCTCGGTGTGGGCCGCCGTCGGGAGGGCTGCGCGGGGGTCGCCGCCCTGGGCCTCGATCATCCGGTTCCACACGTCCATCGCCCGGCCGTTGGCCAGGTGCTCGGCCGGGTCCACGTCCGTGACCCCGGCGCCGGCGAGCATCGCGGCGGCGAGCGCCACGGTGAGCTCCACGACGTCGGCCGGGCCGCCGCCGGCGAGCACCTCCACCGACTCGCGGACCTCGAGGGCGTTGCCGGCCGTCCGGCCCAGGGGCACGGACATGTCCGTGAGCAGCGCCGAGGTGTCCACCCCGGCGTCCCGGCCGAGGTCCACCATGGTCCGGGCCAGCTCGCGGGCGGACGCCTCGTCCTTCATGAACGCGCCCGAGCCGCACTTGACGTCCAGCACGAGGGCGCCGGTGCCCTCGGCGATCTTCTTGGACATGATCGAGGAGGCGATCAGCGGGATGGCCTCCACCGTGCCCGTGACGTCGCGCAGGGCGTACAGGCGCTTGTCCGCCGGGGCCAGGCCGGAGCCGGCGGCGCAGATCACCGCGCCCACCTCGGAGAGCTGGCGCAGCATCGCCTCGTTGCTGAGGTCGGCCCGCCACCCGGGGATCGCCTCGAGCTTGTCCAGGGTGCCGCCGGTGTGGCCGAGGCCGCGGCCGGACAGCTGCGGCACGGCCACCCCGAAGGAGGCCACGAGCGGGGCCAGCGGCAGGGTGATCTTGTCCCCCACGCCGCCGGTGGAGTGCTTGTCCGCGGTGGCCAGGGGGCGGCCGTCCGGGGTGGTGAGCCCGCCGAAGTCCATGCGCTCGCCCGAGGCGATCATCGCGTCCGTCCAGCGGGCGATCTCGGCGCGGTCCATGCCGTTGAGCAGGATCGCCATGGCCAGGGCGGACATCTGCTCGTCCGCCACCACGCCGCGGGTGTACGCGTCCACCACCCAGTCGATCTGCTCGGGGGACAGCGTCCCCCGGTCCCGCTTGGTGCGGATCACCTCGACGGCGTCGAAGGGCTCGGCCTGCGGCTGCGCGGTCATGGGGGTCTCCTCGGGGGACGGCTGCGACGGTCAGCCTCCGACTCTAGCGAGCGGGCCCGGGAGCGCGCCGCAGGTCAGGGACGGTCCGCCCGCTCCAGGTCGGCCGGGCCGAAGGCGTCCGGCAGCACCGCGTCGATCCCCCGCTCCCCCGCCGGGGTGAGCAGCACGAGCCCGGGGGCGCGGAACTCGTACAGCAGCTGGCGGCACCGCCCGCAGGGCATGGTGAGCACGCCCGCGCCGTCCACGCACACGAACGCGGCCAGTCGGCCGCCCCCGCCCATGCGCAGGTCGGCCAGCAGCGCGCACTCGGCGCACAGGGTCAGCCCGTAGGACGCGTTCTCGATGTTGCAGCCCGAGACGAGGCGGCCGTCGTCGGTGAGCGCGGCGGCGCCCACCCGGAACCCCGAGTAGGGCACGTAGGCGTGCTCCGTGGCGGCCAGGGCCGCGGCCCGCAGCCGGTCCCAGTCCACGCGCGGCGCCGTCGTCGTGTGCTGCCCGTCCGCCACGGCTACTCCTTCACGTACGGCACGCCCGAGGCGGCCGGGCCGCGCGAGCGGCCCACGAGGCCGGCCACGGCGAACACCGTGACGAGGTACGGGAGCATCGCCATGAACTGGCTCGGCACCGGGGTGCCGAGGATCGCCAGGACGTACTGCATGTTGGTGGCGAAGCCGAACAGCAGCGCCGCGAAGAACGCGCCGATCGGGTTCCAGCGGCCGAAGATCACGGCCGCGAGCGCGATGAAGCCCTGGCCCGCCGTCATCTCCTTGGTGAAGGACGACGCGGAGACGAGCGTGAAGAACGCCCCGCCCATGCCGGCCACCGCACCGCCCAGCAGGACGGCGGCGTACCGCGTGCGGTTCACGTCGATGCCCACGGTGTCCGCGGCCTTGGGGTGCTCGCCCACGGCGCGCACGCGCAGGCCCCAGCGGGTGCGGAACAGGGCGAACCACAGCGCGATCACGAGCAGGTACATCGCGTAGCCCAGGATCGTCTGGTCGAACAGGATGGGCCCGAGCACGGGGATGTCCGCCAGGCCCGGGATCCGCAGGTTCGGGAAGTGCGGCGGCGCGTTGAGCTCGGTGTCCCCGTCCGTGAGGACGGTGGAGTACAGGAAGCTCGTCAGGCCGGCCACGAGCACGTTGAGCACGACGCCGACGATCACCTGGTTGACCAGGTACTTGATCGAGAACACGGCGAGCAGCCAGGACACGAGGACGCCGGCCACGATGGCGGCGACCAGGCCCGCCCAGGGCGAGCCGGTGGCGGTGCCGACGACGGCGGCCGTGAACGCGCCCGCCAGCAGCTGACCCTCGATCGCGATGTTCACCACGCCCGAGCGCTCGGCCAGGATGCCGGCCATCGAGCCGAAGATCAGCGGGACGGCCAGCGCGAACGAGCCGGCGATCAGGCCGGTGAGGAACACGGTGGTGTTGTCCGCCGAGCCGATCACCCAGATGAGGAACGCGGCCACGAAGGCGACGGCGAACGGGGCCGCGGCCCAGCCGGGGGTGCGCCCCGAGCGCAGGGTCGCCAGCCAGGCCACCGCGGTCAGCAGCGCCATGAGCCCGACGAGCAGCCAGCCCCCCAGCACGGGGTCGGCGGTCAGGTCCGGGAGCACGACGGCGTCGGACGCGTTCGAGAGTCGGAAGGTCGCCGCCGCCTCGGGGGCGCCGAGGGCGAAGACGGCCAGGGCCAGCAGGGTCAGGATCGTCAGGGCGATCGGGGTGGTCCAGTGCCGGACCACGACCCGGGCGGGCTCGGCGGCCTCGGGGCGGACGACGTCGGCGTGGGGCCGGGCGGCGGTCGCGCTCATCGGGCGTCCCCCTTCTGCTCGTGCGGGCGGTGGGTCGGGGCCGTGTCCGTGGGTGCAGTGGTCGGAGCCTGCGGGTCCGCGACGGCGGCGGTCGCGGCCTCCTGGACGCCCGTGGACGGGGCGGCGGCGTGGCCGCCGGCGCGGGTCAGCGCGGCGCCGGCCACGGCGGGCTGGGTCACGGGGTCGGCCGCGCGGCGGGCGCGCGCGGCGCCCGGGGCGGGCAGCCGGAAGATGGCGCGCACCAGCGGCGGGGCCGCGATGAGCAGCACGATCACGGACTGCACCACGAGGACGATGTCGACCGGCACCCCGGTCTCGGTCTGCATGGTCACGCCGCCGGCGCGCAGGGCGCCGAAGAGCAGGCCCGCGAACAGCACGCCCACCGGGTGGGACCGGCCGAGCAGCGCCACCGTGATCGCGTCGAAGCCGAAGGACCCGGCCACGGAGGTGTTCAGCGTGCTCTCCGTGCCGGCCACGTGGGTGGCGCCGGCCAGGCCGGCGAGGCCGCCGGAGATCGCCATGGCGGCCAGGTAGGAGCCCTTGACGGAGATGCCGGCCGTGCGGGCGGCGTCCGGGTTGGCGCCCACGGCCCGCAGGCGGAAGCCGAGGGTGGAGCGCTGCATCAGCCACCACGTGAAGAGCACGGCCAGCAGCGCGACGAAGAAGCCCCAGTGCAGCCGGAAGTCGGTCCCCAGCAGCCGCGGGAACATGGCGGAGCGGTCCAGCGGCGCGGACACCGGGTTCGTGGTGCCGGGTGCCCGCAGGACGGGGGTGTTCAGCAGGTACGCGAGCAGGTTCACCGCCACGTAGTTGAGCATGATCGTGAGGATCACCTCGTGCGCGCCGGTCCAGGCCTTGAGCACGCCGACGACGGAGCCCCACAGCACGCCGCCGAGCACGCCCATCACGACGACGAGCAGCAGGTGCACGCCGGCCGGCAGGTGCAGGTGCACGCCGAACCACGTGGCGAACATGGCGCCGAAGATGAACTGGCCCTGGCCGCCGATGTTGAACAGGCCCGCCCGGAAGGCGATGGCGATGCCCAGCGAGATGATGATCAGCGGGGTCGCCACGGTGAGGGTCTCGGTGAGCGGGTAGAGCATGCCCGTCGCGTCCGAGGCCCGGTAGTTGAAGACGGCGCCGCGGAACAGGGCCGCGAAGGCCCCGGCGAACGCGGCCCAGGCGGCGGAGAGCAGGTCGCCCGGGCGGGCGAAGAAGTAGCCGGCGGCGTCGCGGACGTCCTCGTCCACGGCGATGATCAGCAGACCGGAGATCAGCAGGGACAGCAGGATCGCCAGGGCGGTGACCGTGCCGTTGCCCGAGAGGATCCGGCGCAGGGCGGAGTCGGCGGGGGCGGGCCGGACGGCCGCGTCGGACGCGGGGGCCGGGCGCTGCGGGGCGGCGGTGCTCACGGGCGCTCTCCTTCCGTGGTGGGGTGGGCGGCGAGCGCCTCACCGGCGGTGCCGGGCGTGCCCGCGGCGACGTCTGCGCCGGAGGCGAGGGCCGCGTCGTCGGGGGTCTGGCCGGCCATCATGAGGCCGAGCGTCTCGCGCGAGGTGTCCCCCGGCACGATGCCGACGATCCGCCCGTGGTACATCACGGCGATCCGGTCCGCCAGCTCGAGGACCTCGTCCAGCTCGGTGGAGACGATCAGCACGGGGGTGCCGGCGTCGCGCTCGGCGATGATCCGGTCGTGCAGGAACTCGATCGAGCCGACGTCCACGCCGCGCGTGGGCTGCGAGGCGATGAACAGGCGCAGCCCGTCCACGAGTTCGCGGGCCATGACGACCTTCTGCTGGTTGCCTCCCGAGAGGGAGGAGACCGGCAGGTCCACGCCCTGGGTGCGGACGTCGAACTCGGCCACGCGGCGCTCGGCGAGCGCCCGCACCGCGGCGGGGCGCATCTGCACGGCGTTGCCGGCCGGGGCGACGTCGTACCGGTTGAGCACCATGTTCTCCGCCACGGAGAACGGGCCGACGAGCCCGTCCGTGGAGCGGTCCTCGGGCACGAAGCCGACGCCGGCGCGGATGATCTGGCGGGTGGACCGGCCGATCAGCTCCCGACCGTCCAGGGTGACGGAGCCGGTGGCCTTGACCAGGCCCATGATCGCCTCGGTCAGCTCGGTCTGCCCGTTGCCCTGCACACCGGCCACGGCGAGCACCTCGCCCTGGCGGACGGCGAAGGACACGGCGTCCAGCAGCACCTGGCCCGTGGGCGAGACGACGGAGAGGTCCTCGACGCGGAACGTCTCCTCCCCCAGGGTCGGGGCCGTCTTGCGCCGCTCGAGGACGACGCTCCGGCCCACCATGAGGGCGGCCAGCTCGGCGGCCTCGGCGGAGGGCTCCGCCGTGCCGACCACGCGGCCGCGGCGCAGCACGGTGATGTCGTCCGAGACGGCCTTGACCTCGCGCAGCTTGTGGGAGATGAACACGATCGCCGTGCCGTCCGCCCGCAGCTGCCGGATGATGCCGAGCAGCTCGTCGGTCTCCTGGGGGGTGAGCACGGCGGTCGGCTCGTCCAGGATGAGGATGCGCGCGTCGCGGACGAGGGCCTTGATGATCTCGACGCGCTGCTGCACGCCCACGGGCAGGTCCTCGACGACGGCGTCCGGGTCCACGTCGAAGCCGTACTGCGCGGAGATCTCCCGGATCCGCCGGCGGGTGGCCTCGAGGTCGAGCACGCCCAGGGCGCGGGTGTGCTCGTCGCCGAGGGCCACGTTCTCGGCCACCGTGAAGACGGGCACGAGCATGAAGTGCTGGTGCACCATGCCGATGCCCGCGCGCATGGCCTCGCCGGGGCCGGAGAACCGGACGGGCTCGCCGTCGAGCAGGATCTCCCCCTCGGTGGGCTCGTAGAGCCCGAAGAGGACGTTCATCAGGGTGGACTTGCCGGCGCCGTTCTCGCCGAGGAGGGTGTGCACCCGCCCCGACTCCACGGTCAGGTTCACGTCCTCGTTCGCGGCGAACGAGCCGAAGCGCTTGGTGATCCCGCGCAGTTCGAGCCTCATCGAGGGCCTTCCGTCTGGTCGATGCTCGTGGTGCCGCGCTCGGCGGCGGGGGCGGGCCGGGCGCCCGCGCGCCGCGGGGCCGGTCCGGAGGGGTCCGGGCCGGCCCTGCGGCGGTGGCGAGGCGGGTCAGGCCTCCGGGGAGTACTCCGAGCCGACCTTCAGCTCGCCCGAGACGATCTTGGCCTCGAGGTCCTTGAGCTCGTCCTTGAGCTCCTGCGGCACCGTGTCCTCGAAGTCGTGGAACGGGGCCAGCTCGACGCCCTTGTTCTCCAACGTGCCCACGTAGGGCTCGGCCGAGAACTCGTCCTTCAGGTCCGCGGCGATCACGTCGGCGACGGACTGGCCCATGTTCTTCTTCACCGAGGTGAGGATCAGGTTGCCGTCCTTGGTGGACTCGTAGCCGTCCGAGTCCGGCCAGATGACCTTGACGTCCTTGCCGCCCTGGTTCGCCTCGCGGACGGCGTCCAGGGTGCCCAGGCCCACGGGGCCGGCCACCGGCATCACGATGTCGGCGCCCTCGTTGATGAAGTTGGCGGTGTTCGTCTTGCCGTTGGCCACGTTCTTGAAGTCGCCCGTGAAGGAGCCGGTCTTCGCGTCCTTGTCCCAGCCCAGGACCTTGACGTCCTTGTCCTTGACCTCGTTGTAGTGCTCCACGCCGCGGGCGAAGCCGTCCATGAAGATGGTGACGGTGGGGATCTCCATGCCGCCATAGGTGGCCACGGTGCCGGTCTCGGTGGTGCCCGCCGCCAGGTAGCCGGCCAGGAACGCCGCCTGCGCCGTGTCGTAGGTGAGCTTCTGGACGTTGTCGGAGAAGCCCTCCGCGGTGACGTCCACGCCGAAGAAGTGGGTGTCCGAGTGCTGCGCGGCGATCGGCTTCATGGCGTCGCCGAGGAGGAAGCCCACGCCGATGACGGCGTCGCAGTCGGCGTTGACCATGGCGGTCACGTTCGGGGTGAACTCGCTGGGCTCGTTCGACTCGGCCTCGCTGGTGGTGATGCCGTAGGCCTTCTCGGCGGCCTTGAGGCCCTCGTAGGAGGACTGGTTGAAGGAGCGGTCGTCGAAGCCGCCCTCGTCCGAGACGATGCAGGCCTTGTAGTCCTTGTTGTCCGAGCCGACGCCGTCCACGGTGGCGATGGCCTCGCTCTCGGCGGCGCCGGAGCCCGAGGCCTCGGACTGCTCCGGCGGGGCGCCGCACGCGGTCAGCAGCAGGCCGGAGACGCCGAGCGCGGCGGCGGGGAGCAGGAGACGACGGCGGCGCGCGGCCGACGGGGTGGCGATGCCCATGGGGTCCTCATTTCGGAAGGCACGGTGCGAGGTCCGCGGCCGGTGGCCGCGGAAAGACGGGGCCCGTGCGGGTGGCCCCGTCCGGATGAGCGCGAGTCTACCGAACGGTGGGCCCGTCCCCTCCGGCGGGGGCGGGCGGTGGGGTCAGTGGTGGTCCTCGCCCGTGAGCACCTGCAGCGCGGCGGCGGTGAAGACCCGCATGCCCACGCCGATGGCCCGCTCGTCCGGCGCGTAGTCCCCGCGGTGCAGATCGTAGATGGGGCCACCCGGGGACCGGGTGCCGAGGCGCAGCATGGAGCCGGGCACCTTCTGGGTCATCCAGGCGAAGTCCTCGCCGCCCATCGACTGCGGGGTCAGGACGATCGCCCGCGAGCCGAGCTCCCGCCGCGCCGCGGTCTCGATCAGCGCCGTCTCGCCCTCGGTGTTGTGCACCGGCGGGACGCCGCGCACGTGCTCGAGCTGCACGTGCACGCCGTACGGCGCGGCCACCTGTCGGACCACCTCGTCGAGCAGCGCACCGGCCTCCTCCCACACGTCCGCGTCGAGGCAGCGCATGGTCCCGGCGAGGTAGCCGGTGTTGTCGATCGCGTTGGGCGCGCTGCCGGCGGCGATCTGCCCCCACACCACGGAGACGGCCGAGCGCACGTCGATCCGCCGGGAGAGCACGGCGGGCACGTTCACGGCAATCTGGGACAGGGCGAAGACCATGTCCTCGGTGAGGTGGGGCCGCGAGGTGTGCCCCCCGCGTCCGGTGAGGGTGATCCGGATGGTGTCCGCCGCCGAGGTGATGGCGCCGATGCGGGTGCCGATCGAGCCGACGTCGACCTGGGGATCGCAGTGCGCCGCCAGGATGCGGGGCACGTCGTCGAGGACCCCCTGGCGCAGCACGGCCAGGGAGCCGCCGGGCAGCCGCTCCTCCGCGGGCTGGAAGATGACGCGGACCGTGCCGTGGGCCCGCTCACCGGCCGCGCGCAGGTCGGCGTCGGCGGTGGCCCCGCGGAGGATGCGGCCGAGGGAGACGGCCACACCCGCCATGACGGCGGTGTGCATGTCGTGGCCGCACGCGTGCGCGACGCCGTCATTGACGGACACGTAGGGCAGGCCGGTCTCCTCCTCGACCGGCAGCGCGTCGATGTCGGCGCGCAGGGCCAGCACCACCGGCCCCTCCCCGACGTCCACGTAGGCACCCGTGGACTCCATCCGCACGGGCGAGAGCCCGTAGCCGGCGAGCAGCTCCACGATGCGGTCGGTGGTGCGGTACTCCTCATAGGAGAGCTCGGGATGCCGGTGCACGTCGCGGCGGAAGGCCACGATCTCCTCCTCGAGCTCGGCCACCACGGGGGCCACCGAGGGGACGGAGGTCGGACGGGGCCCGGTCAGCACGGAGTCGGAGGTGGTCATGGCCCAGCACCCTACTCCGGGGGTGCCGGTCGGTGGGGGCCGGACCCGGCCGGGGACGCGGTCAGAGGACCTCGTCCACGCCCTCCGCCTTGAGCGCCTCGACGGCCTTCTTGACCTCCTGGGCGTGCTCCGTGGTGGTGACCAGCAGCGCGTCCTCGGTGTCCACCACGACGACGTCCTCGATGCCGATCAAGGCGATGACGCGCTTCGTGTCCGTCACCACGACGCCGGACGCGTCGTCCGAGTACACGCGCGGGGTGTCCCCGATCACCGTGATGCCGGAGGCGTCCTTGACCGGGTTCAGGCGGGCGATCGCCGCGAAGTCCCCCACGTCGTCCCACGTGAAGGAGCCGGGGATCATGGCCACGTCGCCGACGGCGGCGGCGGGCTCGGCCACGGCGTAGTCGATGGCGGTCTTCGTCAGCTCGGGCCACACCCGGGCCATGACCTCGTCCCGCTCCGGCGTCTCCCACGCGCGGGCGATCTCCATCAGGCCGGCGTGCAGCGCGGGCTCGTTCTCCTCGAGGTGGGCCAGCATGAGGCCCACGGGCGCCACGAACATGCCCGCGTTCCAGAGGTAGCGGCCGGACTTCACGTACTGCTGGGCGACCTTCAGGTCCGGCTTCTCCACGAACGCGGCGACGTCGTGCGCGTCCGGGGCGCCGGCCACGCGGAGGCGGCGGCCCCGGCGGATGTAGCCGAAGCCCGTGGCCGCGTGCGTGGGCTCGATGCCGATGGTCACGATCCGGCCGGTGGCCGCCGTCTCGACGGCCTGCCGCACCGCGTCCTGGAAGACCTCCACCGGGGAGATCACCTGATCCGCCGCGAACGAGCCCATGATCGTGTCCGGGTCACGCAGGGAGAGGATCGCCGCGGCCAGGCCGATGGCGGCCGCGGAGTCCTTGGGCGAGGGCTCGAGCACCAGATCCGTCTCCGCCAGGGCCGGCAGCTGCGTGCACACCGCCTCCCGGTGGGCCTCCCCGGTCACCACGAGCATGCCCGTGGCCAGGGGCGCCAGACGGTCCCACGTGGCACGGATCAGGGTCTGGCCCGAGCCGGTGAGGTCGTGGAGGAACTTCGGCGCGGCGGCCCGCGAGAGGGGCCACAGGCGGGTGCCCACGCCCCCGGCGGGGATCACGGCGTGGAAGCGGGACAGGGCCGTGCCCGGCGCGGCCTCGCGCGGGGCATCGGTCAGGTTCGGATCGGTGCTCACCGGGCCAGACTACGGAACCCTCCGGACGGGGGACCACTCGACGCCTCCCAGGCGGGGCACAGCCCAGACCGAGCAGGACGGCGGCGGGGCGCCGCGCGCGTCACAGTGGCCGCCCCGGTCCCCGATCGGGCACGGAGGCGCGGGAAGGGTCTACCCTAGGCGGAGGAATCCACTCGCACACGCCCCTGCCCGTCGTCGTCCCACGGCGGAGGACCGGGATCGTGCATTCCCCCTGGAGGTATCAACCGTGTCTAGCGCCACTGCGCAGGCCCCGGCCAAGAACGGCCGCGGAACCCTGTACCGGGGCCACGGCGGCATGTGGTCCTGGGTGGGCCACCGCGTCACCGGCGTCGTCATCTTCTTCTACCTGCTCGTCCACGTGCTGGACACGGCCCTGGTCCGGGTCTCCCCCGAGGCCTACAACACCGTGATCGGCTCATACAAGACGTGGTACTTCGCCCTCGGCGAGGCCGGCCTCGTCGCGGCGATCATCTTCCACGCCCTGAACGGCCTGCGCATCATCCTGGTCGACTTCTGGAAGGGCGGCACCCAGCACCACAAGACCATGCTGTGGATCGTGCTGGGGCTGTGGGTCGTCCTGACCCTGGGCTTCGCCATCCGTCACTTCAGCCTCGCACTCGGAGGTCACTGAGCCATGAGCACCACCGCTGAGACCACCATCGCGGCGCCCCGCAGCCGCCGTCTGGACCCCAAGTACACGCGCGACGGCGGCTGCCGCGGCAACTTCGAGATGCTCGCCTGGCTGTTCATGCGCATCTCGGGCGTCTTCCTCGTCGTGCTGATCGCCGTGCACCTGACCACCAACCTGCTGGTGGGCGACGGCATCCAGGCCGTCGACTTCGGCTTCGTGGCCGGCAAGTGGGCGCACCCGCTGTGGCAGTTCTGGGACCTGGCCCTCCTGTGGCTGGCCATGCTGCACGGCGCCAACGGCGTGCGCACGATCATCAACGACTACACCCGTCGCGGCACCGGCCGGTTCTGGCTGACGATGATCCTGTACATCGCCACGGCCGTGATCATCAGCCTCGGCACCCTGGTGATCTTCACCTTCGACCCCTGCATGGTGGACGCCTCCGGCGCCCTGCTCGAGGGCTCCCCGGCCTTCTGCGGCTGACCCCGGAAACGCTCACCCTGCGGTGCGGCCGGCCCGAGCGGCCGCCGCGTCACAGACACCCAGAAAGAGAGACCTGAATGCAGGTGCACAAGTACGACGTGGTGATCGTCGGCGCCGGCGGCGCGGGCATGCGCGCGGCCATCGAGGCCGGTCAGCGCGCGCACACCGCCGTCCTCACCAAGATCTACCCCACGCGTTCCCACACCGGCGCGGCCCAGGGCGGCATGTGCGCGGCCCTCGCCAACGTCGAGGAGGACAACTGGGAGTGGCACACGTTCGACACCGTCAAGGGCGGCGACTACCTGGTGGACCAGGACGCCGCGGAGGTCATGGCCAAGGAGGCCATCGACGCGGTGCTCGACCTCGAGAAGATGGGCCTGCCCTTCAACCGCACCCCCGAGGGCAAGATCGACCAGCGCCGCTTCGGCGGCCACACCCGTGACCACGGCAAGGCGCCCGTGCGCCGCGCCTGCTACGCCGCGGACCGCACCGGCCACATGATCCTCCAGACGCTGTACCAGAACTGCGTCAAACACAACGTGGAGTTCTACAACGAGTTCTACGTGCTCGACCTGCTTCTGGTGGAGGAGGACGCCGTGCGCGAGGACGGCACCCCGTACAAGCAGAAGCGCACCGCCGGCGTCGTCTCCTACGAGCTGGCCACCGGCGAGATCCACGTCTTCCAGGCCAAGTCGGTCATCTTCGCCACCGGCGGCGCCGGCAAGGTGTACAAGACCACCTCGAACGCCCACACCCTCACCGGCGACGGCATGGCCATCGCCTACCGCGCGGGCCTGCCGCTCGAGGACATGGAGTTCGTGCAGTTCCACCCGACCGGCCTGGCCGGCCTGGGCATCCTGCTTTCGGAGGCCGCACGCGGCGAGGGCGGCATCCTCCGCAACGCGGACGGCGAGCGCTTCATGGAGCGCTACGCCCCCACCATCAAGGACCTCGCCCCGCGCGACATCGTGGCCCGGTCCATGGCCGAGGAGGTCCGTCAGGGCCGCGGCGCCGGCCCCAACAAGGACTATGTGCTGCTCGACCTGACGCACCTGGAGCCCTCGCACATCGACGAGAAGCTCCCGGACATCACCGAGTTCGCCCGCACGTACCTGGGCGTCGAGCCCTACACGGAGCCGGTGCCGGTGTTCCCCACCTGCCACTACTTCATGGGCGGCATCCCCACGAACATCAAGGCCGAGGTCCACCAGGACAACGACACCGTCGTGCCGGGCCTGTACGCCGCCGGCGAGGTGGCCTGCGTGTCCGTGCACGGGTCCAACCGCCTGGGCACCAACTCGCTGCTGGACATCAACGTGTTCGGCCGCCGCGCCGGCATCTACGCCGCCGAGTACGCCGTGCAGGCGGACTGGGTGGAGCTGCCCGAGGGCGGCGAGCTGCCGACCGTGGAGCACATCGAGAACCTGCGCTCCGCCACCGGCTCCGAGCGCGTCGCGGACATCCGCGCCGAGCTCCAGGAGTCCATGGACGCGGACATGCAGGTCTTCCGCGACGAGGACTCGATCCGCCGCGCACTGGCCAAGATCGAGGAGCTGCGCGGGCGCTACGAGAACGTGTCCGTCCAGGACAAGGGCCACCGCTTCAACCTCGACCTGCTCGAGGGCATGGAGCTGGGCTACCTCCTGGACATCGCCGAGGCGATGACCCTCGCGGCCCTGGGCCGCAAGGAGTCCCGCGGCGGGCACTACCGCGAGGACTACCCCGATCGCGACGACGAGAACTTCATGGCGCACACCATGATCTACCGTGACGAGACCGCGGAGATGGAGGGCGTCAAGGGCATCCGCTTCGAGACCAAGCCCGTCGTCGTGACCCGTTACCAGCCGATGGAGCGTAAGTACTGATGAGCCACTCAGCAACCGAGACCGAGGCCCCCGTGGCCCAGGCGCAGACCCAGTCCGCCGGCGGCGGCGCAGGCGAGGTCGAGAGCTTCGACATCGTGCTCAAGGTCCGCCGCTACCTCCCGGAGTCCTCCGAGGAGTCCTACTGGGACGAGTGGCGCCTGACCATGTACGGCACCGACCGCGTGCTGGACGCCCTGCACAAGGTCAAGTGGGACCACGACGGCACCCTGTCGTTCCGCCGCTCCTGCGCCCACGGCGTGTGCGGCTCCGACGCCATGCGCATCAACGGCCGCAACCGACTGGCCTGCAAGACGCTCCTGAAGGACCTCGACCTGTCCAAGCCCATCCTGGTGGAGCCCATCAAGGGCCTGCCGGTGGAGAAGGACCTGATCGTGGACATGGACCCGTTCTTCCAGTCCTACCGCGAGATCATGCCGTTCCTGATCAACAAGGGTCCGGAGCCCACCAAGGAGCGCTACCAGTCCCAGGCCGACCGGGCCCGCTACGACGACACCACGAAGTGCATCCTGTGCGCCGCGTGCACCTCGTCCTGCCCGGTGTTCTGGACGGACGGCCAGTACTTCGGCCCGGCCGCCATCGTCAACGCGCACCGGTTCATCTTCGACTCGCGTGACGAGGCCGGCGACATGCGCCTGGAGATCCTGAACGACAAGGAGGGCGTGTGGCGCTGCCGCACGACCTTCAACTGCACCGACGCGTGCCCCCGCGGCATCCAGGTGACCAAGGCGATCGCCGAGGTGAAGCGGGCCATCCTGGCCCGCCAGTTCTGATCCCCCGCACCACGACGGCGGCCCGTCTCCTCGCTCGAGGAGGCGGGCCGCCGTCGTCGTGCGTGGTGCCCCTCCCGCCGAGGCCCGCAGACGCGCCGTCACCGGCCCGGTGTAGCGGCGTGTCTGCGGGCCTCGGCGTGGGGGCGGGGGCGGGACCGGAGGCGGAGGCGGAGGCGGCCCGAGCTCAGCCGTCGAAGGCGTTGCGCGTCTCCCGCCGGTGCGCCACACGCAGCCACACCGCGCTGGACACGAGCATCCCGACGACGGCGCCCAGCACGACCGGCCCCCCTCCCCCTGCCTGCACCATCCGCCCGCCGTCAACCATCCAGAAGGCCGCCGTGAGCATCCCCAGCACCACGAACACGCTCCCCACGGGGCGCACAGCCCGGATCCGGCGGGTGATGCCGGCCAGGAGCACCAGGGTCAGGGCGACCACCGCCGCGGCGGCCACCGGCCACGCCCCCGCCGGGGTGAGGAACGCGGCGACGTCGGCGTCGGTGACCTCGCTCGCGCCCCAGGAGCGCGCCTCCAGCACGGCGCGGGCGTAGCCGGGCGTCGACTGCAGCGCGAGCACGCCCCCCACGCCGGCCGCGCTCAGTGCGCCCGTGACGGCCGTGACGGTCTGGAACAGGCGCAGGGGACGCAGCGACGCGAGATCGGGGGCGGGGTCCGTGGTCTCGTGGGGATCGTCGTCGAGGGGGTGCATGCCCCCATCATGCCCGGCGGCGCAGGAAGGTCGTTGCGAGGCCCGGGTTGAAGGCGCACACGAGCCAGGCCGCGTTCACGAGCGCGAACAGCCCGCCCAGGACCAGGGGCAGCACCACGTCCCCGGCGGGGAAGACGAACAGGCGGATGGCCCCCAGCAGCGTCACGAAGATGGCGATCGAGGCGAACAGGGCACCCATGATGCGCGCCGTGTTGCTGTGCCGGGTCAGCCCGACGAGGACGATCGCGTAGACCGCCAGACCCAGCAGGGTCGCGAACCAGGCACTGCCGGTGAGGGCGCCCTCGATGGCCTCGGCGGTTATCGCGGGCGACTGCGCGCCGCCCTCGGGCAGCGAGTCCGCGATGTCCTGGGCCGCGCCCGGGAGGAGGTTGCGCAGGATCGACGCGGCATAGAGGACTGCGGACGCGACCGTCAGTCCGAGCAGCGCCCGGAACACGCCGGGGGTGCGGGCGTCGGGGCGGATCAGCGGGCGGGCGTCCGGGCCGGAGTGCCCGGCGATGCGCCGCCGCGCCTCATCCGGGCCCACCACGGGCCGCCCGCCGCCGTCCAGGTCGTCGGGGTGGGGGGACACGGGATGCGGGGGTCGATGATCGGAGGCCATGTCGCCATGGTCTCCGATGGCCGACGCCGGGGCGAGGGCTGGCGACCCAGGACTCGCCGCCGGCGAACGGCGTCGGGGTCAGGCGCGGCGGCCCTGACGGGTGTAGGCCGCGACCTGCGGGTTGAAGGCCTTGACCAGCCACAGGATGTTCACGATCACCAGTGCCAGGCTCAGCACGGAGGCCAGGACGCCGCCGATGCCGGGGTAGGTCACGAAGGAGAAGATGCCGCCGACGGCGCTGAGGGTGCCCAGGATCGCCAAGACGATGCCGAGGATGCGGGCCCAGTTCTTGGCCCCGCGGAGGTTGAAGTACACCAGGGCGTACAGGGCCACGCCGATGAGCAGGACGATGATCGAGCCCACCGTCACGGAGGCGCCCACGACGGGCGCGATCTCCTCCACCTGCTCGGGGGTGAGGCCGCTCTGGCGAAGGGAGTCCCTCATGCTTTCGATGCTCTCCTCGCCGCCGAACAGGGCCGGCAAGGAGGACAGCACGTACAGCGCGAGCGACGTGAGCGTCAGCGTCCGGAGGGCGGGGAACGCGGCCGGCTCCGGGACGATGCCGTACGGGCTGCCCGGCTGGGCGCCGTAGCCCGGGGCCGCGTAGGGCTGCGTGCCGTAGCGGGGGCCCGCGGCGGGCTGGCCCGGGTTCGGGTCCTGGTGCGGTCGATCGGTGGTCATGGTGAGCTCCTCGGTGTCGGGGGTGACGGTGATGGCGGTGACGGACGCGGCGGCAGGATCACTCGTGCCGCAGGGCCTCGATGGGATCCTTCCGGGCCGCACGCAGGGCGGGCAAGGTGCCGGCGATGAACGCGATGGCCACGATCAGCAGCAGGATCAGCAGCAGGGCGAGGGGGTTGACCGCGAACAGGACCAGACCGGTGACGCCGCTGAGGGGGCCGGTGGTCAGCACCTGGTTCGCGATGAGGCCGACGGCGACGCCCAGGCCGATGCCGATCAGCGAGCCGAGCAGGCCGATCACGACGGCCTCCATGGTGAACAGGCCGAAGATCTTCCCGCCGGTCATGCCGAGGGCCTTCATGAGGCCGATCTCCCGGGTGCGCTCCTGCACCGCCATGAGCAGGGTGTTGATGATGCCGAAGCTGGCGGCGAGCAGCGCGATGAGCGCGAAGCCGGTGAGCACCCACGTGACGGCGTCGATGACGCCGCGGATCACGCCGAGCTGCTCCTCGAGGGTCTGCGCCAGCAGGCCCTGGTCGGCCAGCGCCTGCTTCACGGCGTCCTCGTTCGCCTCCGGGTCCTCCACGATCGCCGTGGCCTGGAAGTAGGTGTCCCGCTGGGACTCCGGCAGGCCCTCCGTCGTGATGTCGTAGATCTCCTGCTCGAGCGACTCCGACGGCGTCGGGGCGGTGCCCGCACCGGACGCGGCCGCCTTCGTCACACCGACCACGGTGGCCGTCACGGACTTGTGCTCCTGCAGCGGGGTCGCCGCCACGACGGTCAGCTCCGTGCCGACCAGGTCCTCGGCGTCGCTGGCGCCCAGGTCCTCCACCCACGACTCGGGCATGACGATCTCCGCGGCGCCAGCCTCGGGGGCACGGCCGGCGGAGAAGGTGAGCATGTCGATCTCACCGGAGCTGCCCATGAAGCCGGTCTGCCACTTGCGGTCGTCCGGGCCCTGGATGTACTCCGGCTCGGCCACCCGATAGGTCTTCACCTCGGTGACGTGCTCGGTGTCCTCGATCGCGGCGAGGTCCTCCTGAGTGAGCAGCGGCATGCCGAACATCTCGCCACCGGCGGTGTCCTGCTCCGTGTACTCCTGGGGCGAACCGCTCACCGCGCCGGCCGAGGACATGTCCTGCTGCTTCATCACGGTCAGCTCGCCGGGCTTGCCGAAGCCCTCGACCACGTTGTCCACGTACTTGTTGATGCCCGCGCCGAGCCCCGTGGTGAGGGTCAGCGTGAATGCGCCGATCACGATCGCGACGACGGTGAGGAAGGTGCGCAGCTTGGAGCGCATCGTGTTGGCGAGCGCCGTGCCCGCGACGTCGGTGACCTTCATGCCCGTGCTCCGTCCCGCTCGGTGCCGACGCGCTCGTCGGCGATGACCACGCCGTCCTGCAGCTCGACGCGACGGTCGCACTTCGCGGCCAGGTCGTCGTCGTGCGTGACCACCACGAGGGTGATGCCCTCGTCGCGGTGCAGGCCGAAGAGGATGTCCTCCACGGCCGCCGAGGTGGCGGAGTCCAGGTTGCCCGTGGGCTCGTCCGCGAACAGCACCGTCGGGTTGTTCACGAGCGCGCGGGCGATGCACACGCGCTGCTTCTGGCCGCCGGAGAGGTCCGTGGCCTTGTTCTTCGCCTTGTCCGCGAGCTCGAGCCGCTCGAGCACCGCCATGCCGCGGCGGGCGCGCTCGGCCCGGCCCACGCCGGCGATCTTCAGCGGCAGCACGGTGTTCTCCAGGACCGTCTGGTTCGGGTTCAGGAAGAACTGCTGGAACACGAAGCCGAACCGCTCGTTGCGCAGCTGCGAGATCTCCGCGGCCTTGAGCTGGGAGACGGGTCGGCCGTCCATCGCGACGACGCCGGCGGAGGGCTGGTCCAGCAGCGCCAGCAGGTGCATCAGGGTGGACTTGCCGGAGCCGGACTTGCCGACGACGGCCAGGGACTCGCCGCGCTGGATCTGCAGGGTGATGCCCTTCAGCGCGTCGAAGCGAGACGCCCCGCGGCCGTAGACCTTGACGAGGTTCTCCGTCTCCAGGACGGGTTCGGCCCCGGGCGGGACCTCGGCGACCCCGGGGGTCGCGACTGCGGTGGACATGGCTCCGGCACTCCTCTGTCGGTGGGACACGCCCCCACGGCGGCAGGAGCGGGGGCGGTGCATCCATCCTGACAGCCGCGCACGCCCCGTCGCCTCCGCCTCGAGTCGGAGAAACACGACGGCCCGCGTCCCCCGCAGGTCGGGGGCGCAGGCCGTCGTCGGGGGGCCGGTGCGGTCCGGCTCAGCGCAGCGGCGGCAGGAACCCGACCTTGGCGTAGACGTCCTCGAGCACGGGCGTGGCCACGGCGCGGGCCTTCTCGGCGCCGGCGGCGAGGATGCGGTCGAGCTCGGCGGGGTCGTCCAGCAGCGCGAGGGCGCGCTCGCGCACGGGGGCCAGGCGCTCGACGACGGCGTCCGCCACCGCGACCTTGAGGTGCCCGTACATCTTGCCGACGAACTCCTCCTCGAGCTGCGGGATCGGTGTGCCGGACACCGCGGAGAGGATGGTCAGCAGGTTGGAGACGCCGGGCTTGGCCTCGCGGTCGAAGCGCACCTCGGTGCCGTCGTCGGTGACCGCGGACTTGATCTTCTTGGCGGTCTTCTTCGGCTCCTCGAGGATGTTGATGAGCCCGTTCGGGGACGCCGCGGACTTGGACATCTTCGACGTGGGGTCCTGCAGGTCGTAGATGCGCGCGCCGGTCTCCGGGTAGAAGCCGGTGGGCACCACGAACGTCTCGCCGTAGCGGTGGTTGAAGCGCTGGGCGAGGTCGCGGGTGAGCTCCACGTGCTGGCGCTGGTCGTCGCCCACGGGCACGCCGTGCGGCTGGTAGAGCAGGATGTCCGCGGCCATGAGCATGGGGTACGCGAGCAGGCCGACGCCGGCCGCGTCCGCGCCCTGCTTGGCGGACTTGTCCTTGAACTGGGTCATGCGCATGGCCTCGCCCATGCCGGTCATGCAGGTCAGCACCCACGCCAGCTGCGCGTGCTCGGGGACCTGGGACTGGACGAACAGCGTGGAGCGCTCGGGGTCGATGCCGCCGGCGATGAACTGCGCGGCGGCCACCCGCGTGCGCTCCGCGAGCGCGGCCGGGTCCTGCGGCACGGTGATGGCGTGCAGGTCGGGGATGAAGAAGAACGCCTCGAAGTCGGCCTGGGTGCGCTCCCAGTTCACGAGGGCGCCGAGGTAGTTGCCCAGGTGGAGGGAGTCCGCCGAGGGCTGCATGCCGGAGAGCACGCGGTGCCGGGCGGACGCGCCGGCCAGGTGGGCGGTGGCGGCGGCGTCCTGGGCCAGGACGTCCTGCACGGAGTTCTTCTTCATGGTCATCTCAGCCTCGGGTCTCTCCTGCACGGTCAGAACTGGTAGTCGACCACGAGCGGGGCGTGGTCGGAGAAGCGGGTGCCCCAGCTGGGGGCGCGGTCCACGACGGCGGTCGTCGCCCGCTCGGCCAGGCCCGCGGTCGCCATGTGGTAGTCGATGCGCCACCCGGCGTCGTTGTCGAAGGCCTTGCCGCGCATGGACCACCACGTGTACGGGCCCGGCACCGGCCCGGCGAGGGCGCGGTGCACGTCCGTGAAGCCGAGCTCGCCGAAGAACCGGTCGAAGTAGGCGCGCTCCTCGGGCAGGAAGCCGGCCTTCTTCACGTTGCCCTTCCAGTTCTTGATGTCCAGCTCGGTGTGGCCCACGTTGAGGTCGCCCGTGACGAGGGCGTGCCCCTCCCCCGCAGCCAGCTCGGAGAGGCGGCGGACCATCTCGTCGAGGAACCGGTACTTGTCCACCTGCTTCGGGGTGTCGACCTCGCCCGAGTGCACGTACGCCGAGACCACGGTCAGCGGCGAGCCGTCCGGCAGGCGCAGGTCGGCCTCGATCCAGCGGCCGGCGTCGTCGAAGTACCCGTCGGCGTCGGCGATGCCCGTGCGGACCTCGCCGAGCGGGAACCGCGAGGCGATCGCGACGCCGGCCCGCCCCTTGGCGGCGGCCACGGCGTCCGCCAGGTGCACCTCGTCCCAGTCCTCGCCCACGATCTCGCGGACCAGCTGCGCCGTGACGTCCGCGGGGGCGCGCACCTCCTGGAGGGTGAGCACGTCCACGCCGCGGCCGGCGAACCACTCCCGCATCCCCTTGCGGTGCGAGGCGCGGATGCCGTTGACGTTCACGGTGGCCACGCGCACGGCGCCGTCGGCCTTGGGCGCCCCGGCGTTGGCGTGCACCACGGGCTCGCCCTCGGCGGGCTCGGGGTACGTCCCGGTGACGGGGTCCTTCTCGGGCAGCGCCGTCATCAGCCGATCACCGTCCCGCCCACCGGGCCCTCGGCGCCGCCGGCCCGGGACTCCTTGATCATGTCGCGGGCGTTGGAGGCCGTGATGTCGATGGTCTCCAGGGCGCGGTCCACCATCTCGCGGTCCATGCCCGCGCCCGCGGCGAGCTGCTCGCGCACCACGCGCACCTGCACCTGGGCGATCTTGAACGAGTGGTCCAGCTTGGTGTCCCGCAGGGGGTCCGCGGCCGGCGCCTGCGGGGCCACCGCGGGGGCGGCGGCGTCGGTGTCCCGGCCGCGCAGGGCGGCGACGTCGGCGCGGGCGTTCTGCATGGCGGTGTCCACCTTTCGGCCCGCGGCCTGGACGCCGCGGCGCATCTGCAGGTACACGACCACCGCGAACACGAGCCAGCCGGCGGCGACGGCGACCACGAGCCACCCGATCACGTCGTTCTGGTTCGCGGCGAAGATGATCGCCACGATCAGGATGACGATCATCGCGACGAAGCCGAGCGATCCCACGCGCAGGCCGGCGCGGGGGCCGCGGCGCGCGCCGTCGGGACCGGGGGTCAGGGACTGGGACATGGGTGCTCCTCCGGAGGGGCTCGTGGGGTCTGCCCTCCATCATCCCGCATCGCGGGGTGCGCTCCGAATCGGGCGGCCCGCGTCGGTGCCTATCCTGAGGCGATGACCCCCCGCCCCCCGCACCCCGCCGACCCCGCGTCCGGGGCCTTCACCCCTGACCAGCGCCGCATCCTCACCGCACTGCTCATGCCGCTCTTCCTCGCGCTGATGAGCGTGTCCGTGGTGAACGTGGCGCTGCCGGCCATCGAGTCGGGCCTGGACGCCACGAGCGCGGATCTGCAGTGGGTGCTGGCGGGGTACACGCTGACGTTCGGCACCGTGCTCGTGGCCGCGGGCCGCGCCGGCGACCTGTGGGGCCGCAAGAGCCTGTTCCTGGCGGGCATCACGCTGTACATGCTCGGCTCCCTGCTCTCCGGCTTGGCCGGGGACACCCTGCTGCTCAACGCGGGGCGCCTGCTCACGGGCCTGGGCGCAGGCGTGTTCAACCCCCAGGTCATCGGGTTCATCCAGTCGAACTTCCACGGCCGCGCCCGCGGGCGGGCCTACGGACTCTTCGGCACCGTGGTGGGCCTCGGCGTGGCCGTGGGGCCCCTGCTCGGCGGGCTGTTCCTCGGCGCGTTCGGCCCCGAGTGGGGCTGGCGCTCCACGTTCCTCATGAATGTGCCCGTGGGCCTGGCCGCCGTCGCGATGGGCGCCCTCTGGCTGCCGCCGCCCACCCGCGTGCACGGCCTGCCCCCCGCCCCCGGCCCGCGCGGGATCGCCGCGCTCGACCCGGTGGGCGCCCTGCTGCTCGGCGCCGGCGGGGTGAGCCTCATGGTGCCGTTCATCGTCCCGGGCACCGCCTGGCTGCTGGTGCTCGCCGCCGCGCTCGTGACGGCGTGGTGGCTGTGGGAGAAGCGCGTGAAGGCACGGGCGTCGGCCACCGGCGTGCAGCCCATGGTGGACCCGGCCCTGTTCCGGCGGCCGTCCTTCACGATCGGCGCGCTCGAGTCCACCATCTACCTGGCCACCATGCCGGCGGTGTTCGCGATCGTGGCGATCTTCCTGCAGCGCGGCATGGGGTTCACGCCGCTCGAGGCCGGCCTCGTGGGTCTGCCCGGCGCCGTCGTCGTGGCCTCCCTGTCCCCGTGGGTGGGCTCGATGGTGCAGCGGCGCGGGCCCGTGCTCGTGCTGCTCGGCGCCCTCGTGGGCCTCGTGTCGCTGGGGTTGCTCGCGCTCGCGTTCGAGCGCAGCGCGGCCGGCGCGTGGTCGCCGTGGATCGTGGGGGTGGGGCTGATCGTGCAGTCGGCCTCGCAGGCCCTGCTGCTCACCAGCACGCAGGTGCTGATGATGGACGACGTCGCCGGCCACGAGGCGGGGGCGGCCGGCGGCGTCGCCCAGACGGCGCAGCGCCTCGGCACCGCCCTGGGCCTGTCCGTGGTGACGGGAGCGTTCTTCGCGGCCCTGGCCGGCGCCGCAGCCGAGAGCGCCGGCCCGCCGTCGGCCACGGAGTACGCGCACGCGGCCTCGACCGCCATGGGCATGGTGGCCGCGTGCTGGGCGCTCACCGCCGCGGTCGCGGCCCTGGACGTGGTCCGGCGACGCCGCGCCGCGCGCGCGGCCTGACCGGCCCGCGGGGGCCTCAGCGCAGGAACAGCGCACCGAGCCGGCGGGCGGCGAGCCACACCCCGACGCCGGCCATCACCACGAAGTAGAGGACGTGGCCGGCGGTCGCCCAGCTCAGCACGCCCACCGCGAGCGCACGCATCAGCTCCACGGCGTGCCACAGCGGGAACACGCGGATCACCCACTGGATCGGCTCCGGGTAGACCGCGAGCGGGAAGAACGTGGCCGAGAACAGGAACATGGGCATCAGCACGATCTGGACCCAGTCCATGTGCTGGAACGTCTTCATCCAGCTCGTCACCGCCATGCCGAGGGAGGCGAAGCCCAGCGCCACGAGCAGGGCGCCGGGGATCATGAGCAGCGCCGTCCACGAGGTGACGAGCCCGGCCACGGTCATGACGATCAGGAAGCCGACCGCGTAGATCAGCCCGCGCAGCAGCGCCATCGCGATCTCCCCGAGCGCCACGTCCAGCGGGCCCAGCCGCGTGGAGAGCATGGTCTGGTACGTCTTCGCGTAGCGCAGCTTGAAGAACACGTTCCACGTGGAGTCGTAGATGGCGCCGTTCATCGCCGAGACCGCCAGCAGTGCGGGGGCGAGGTACATGCCGTACGGGACGGGGGTGCCGTCCGGGCCGGCCACGTCGCCGACCAGCGCACCGAGACCCAGTCCCAGGGAGGCCAGGTAGAGCACGGGCTCGAAGAACCCGGAGAAGAACACCACCCAGTTGTTGGACTTCAGGGACAGGAACGCCCGCTCCATCACCGCGCGCACGTTGCCCGAGTACGCGCCGGCCAGCGGGCCGCGGCGCACGGGGATCTCGGGCATGGGCGGCACGGCGACGGCGTGTTCCCGCACCACCGACGACGACGGCGCGGCCGGGCCCGCCTGCGCGGCGGCGGGTGCGACGTCGGCGCGGGCGGCCCCGGTGCGCGCGGCACGGCGGCCCAGGCGCGGGGCACGGTCCCGGCGGGCGGCCGTGACGGCGTCGCGGTCCGGGGTGCCTCGGACCCAGCCGAGGCGGCGCGTGTAGATCCGCACCGCGAGCCAGGCCCCGCCGAGCGCGAGGGCCAGCAGGAACGCCACATGCGCCACGGTGAGCCAGACCGGCTCGGCCATCCCGTAGGAGAGCACGCGGCCGAGCTGGGCGGCATGCCACTGCGGGGAGAGCCAGCCGATCCAGCGCAGCCACACGGGCAGTACGTCCAGCGGGTAGAAGGTGGCGGAGAACAGGAACAGGGGCATGACCACGAGCCGCTGCAGGGTGGCGAACTGGCCCTTGTCCTCCTTCAGGGAGGCGGCGAACGCCATGATCGGCGCGCCGACGGCGAGCCCGCCGAGCGTGGCGGTGAGGACCTGCACCCACGCCCACGGGCTCGAGACGACCCCGAACGCCAGCATCACCAGCAGGAACACGGCAGCCTGGAACACGAACCGCAGGCTCACGGCCGCGAGGTGGCCCAGGGCGATCTGCGCCGGAGACAGCGGAGTGGCCTGCGCCGCGTAGTACGTGCGCTGCCACTGGAACCCGCCCATCACCGGGTAGGAGAACTCGACGGACGCGGTCATCAGCGCACCCGAGGCCAGCAGCGCCGGGGCGATGAACGCGACGTAGGAGACCCCGCCCAGGGCGTCCTGCGGCATCCCGCCGCCCATGAGCTGGGCCAGGCCCAGGCCCATGGCCAGCAGGTAGAGCACGGGTTCGCCCAGGGCGCCGACGATCAGCACCGCGCCGTAGCGACGCATGTTCCGCAGCTGGTGCTCGGCGTAGAGCAGGACGCCGCGGCGCCTCACACGCTCCACGGACGCCGCCGCGGTGACCGGCGGGCGCAGCGGCTCGGCGGGCGTGGCGGACGGAGCCGAGGGCCCGGACCGCGGGCCGGGCGAGGCGGGGCCGGGGGTCGTCGTCGTGGTGGGGGACGGCACGGGTCAGTCCATCAGGGTGCGGCCGGTGAGGATGAGGAACACGTCCTCGAGGCTCGCGCGGCGGGTCAGCGTGGTGACGGGGGCGGGCAGGGCGCCCTCGTCGACGAGGCGCTGCACGACGTCGTGCAGGTCGTCCGCGCGTCGGGCGTAGACGAGGACGCGGTCCGGGAGGACCTCGACGCGGTGCACGACGCCGTCACCTGCGTGGGCCTGGACGGTGCGGGCCGCGGCCTCGTTGCGGTCCGCGCCGAAGCGCGCCTCGAGGACCTCGCGGGAGGCGTGCTCGCGGATGAGCTCGGCGGGGGTGCCCGCGGCCATGATCTCGCCGCCGTCGACCACGACGAGCCGGTCGCACAGCTGCTCCGCCTCGTCCATGTGGTGCGTGGTCAGCAGCAGCGTGGTGCCGCGTTCCTTGAGCCGGTAGAGGCGGTCCCACAGGATGTGGCGGGCCTGCGGGTCCAGGCCCGTGGTGGGCTCGTCGAGGAGGAAGAGGGCCGGCTCGTTGACCAGGGCGCGGGCGATCACGAGCCGGCGCTTCATGCCGCCGGAGAGGTCGGTGACCTTGGCGTCCGCCTTCTCGGTGAGCTGGGCGAAGGCCAGCAGCTCCTCGGCCTTGGGCCGCAGGTACGAGTAGGGCAGGCCGAAGTAGCGGCCGTAGATCAGGATGTTCTCCCGGGCGGTGAGCTCCTCGTCCAGGTTGTCCTGCTGCGGCACCACGCCCAGGCGCGCACGGACGGCCGGCCCGTCCTCCTCCGGGTCGATGCCCAGGATGGTCAGCTCGCCCGCGGTGCGCTGCGAGGTGCCCGCGAGCATGCGCATGGTGGTGGACTTGCCCGCGCCGTTGGGGCCGAGCAGGCCGAAGCACTCCCCGGGGCGCACGTCCAGGTCGATGCCCTTCACGGCGTGGAACTCGCCGTACTGCTTGCGCAGCCCACGGGCACGGATGACGGAGGCGTCGCCGGGGGACGCGTGCAGAGTGGTGTGACTCACAAGGCGACAGCATAGGCGCACCACCCGCCCGGACGCGCGCCGCCCCCTCGGCGACGAACCCTGCGATATGGCCCCCATCCGGGGTGGATGGGGGCCATATCGCAGGGTTGGTCGCGGGAGTGGGAGAGGTCAGGCTCCGGCCCGCTCCCCGGCCCAGTCCTCGCCGTCGGCGGCACGCTCGGCGGCCTCGACGACGTTCGCCAGCAGCATGACGCGGGTCATCGGCCCGACGCCGCCCGGGTTCGGCGCCATCCAGGCCGCCTTCTCCTTCACGGCCGGGTCCACGTCGCCCAGGACGCGCGACGTCCCGTCCTCCCCGGTCACGCGGGAGACGCCCACGTCCAGGACGATCACGCCCTCCTTGACCTGCTCCGGCTTCACCATGTGGGCGGAGCCGGCGGCGGCGATCACGACGTCGGCGCTCGCCAGCAGCTCGTCGAGGTTCGTGGTGCCGGTGTGGGCCAGGGTCACGGTGGCGTTGACCTCGCGGCGGGTGAACACGAGGCCGGCGGGCCGGCCGATGGTCACGCCGCGGCCGATCACGAGCACGTGCTTGCCGGCCAGCCCCACACCGTGGTGGCGCAACAGCTCGACGCAGCCGGCCGGGGTGCACGGCAGCGGCGAGTCCAGCTCGCCGCCGACCGAGGCCACGAGCCGCCCCAGGTTCATGGGGTGCAGACCGTCCGCGTCCTTGTCCGGGTCGATGGCCTCGAGCACCTTCTGGGTGTCCACGTGCTTCGGCAGCGGCAGCTGGACGATGTAGCCCGTGCAGGCCGGGTCCTCGTTCAGCTCGCGCACGACGTCGAGGATCTGCTCCTCCGTCGCGTCCGCGGGCAGCTCACGCTGGATGGACTCGATGCCCACCTCGGCGCAGTCGCGGTGCTTGCCCGCCACGTACTTCTGCGAGCCGGCGTCCTCACCGACGAGCAGGGTGCCGAGGCCCGGGGTGTGCCCGCGCTCGGCGAGGGCGGCCACGCGGCCGCGCAGCTCCTCCTTGATCGCGGCGGCGGTGGCCTTGCCGTCCAGGACCTTCGCGGTCATCGGCGGCTCACCAGCCCTCGAGGCCGTCGTACAGCGGGAAGTCCTCGGTGAGCTTCACGACGCGGGCGCGCAGCGCCTCCACGTCCGGGCTCGGCTTCAGCGCCTCGGCGATGACGTCGGACACCTCGCGGAACTCGGCCTCGCCGAAGCCGCGGGAGGCCAGCGCGGGGGTGCCGATGCGCAGGCCGGAGGTGGTCATCGGCGGACGCGGGTCCCACGGCACCGAGTTGCGGTTCACGGTGATGCCGACCTCGTGCAGGATGTCCTCGCCCTGCTTGCCGTCCAGCTGGGACTCGCGCAGGTCCACCAGGACGAGGTGCACGTCCGTGCCGCCGGTGAGCACCGAGATGCCGTGCTCGGCCATGTCCGGGGCGGTCAGGCGCTCGGCCAGGATCTGCGCGCCGGCCAGGGTGCGCTCCTGCTTCTCCTTGAAGTCCGCGGAGCCGGCGATCTTGAAGGCCACGGCCTTGCCCGCGATCGCGTGCATCAGCGGGCCGCCCTGCTGGCCCGGGAACACGGCGGAGTCGATCTTCTTCTTCAGCTCCTCGGTGGAGAGGATGAAGCCCGAACGGGGGCCGGCGAGGGTCTTGTGCACGGTGGAGGAGACGACGTCGGCGTGCGGCACCGGGTTCGGGTGCAGGCCGGCGGCCACGAGGCCGGCGAAGTGGGCCATGTCCACCCAGAGCCGGGCGCCGACCTCGTCCGCGATCGAGCGGAAGGCGGCGAAGTCGAGCTGACGGGGATAGGCGGACCAGCCGGCCACGATCACCTTCGGCCGGGCCTCGAGGGCCTTCTCGCGCACCTTGTCCATGTCGATGCGGTGGGTGTCCGGCTCCACCTCGTACGCGGCGATGCTGTAGTTCTTGCCGGAGAAGTTCAGCTTCATGCCGTGCGTCAGGTGGCCGCCGTGCGCCAGGGACAGGCCCATCATCGTGTCCCCGTGGTCCAGCAGCGAGGTCATCACGGCCACGTTGGCCTGGGCGCCGGCGTGCGGCTGGACGTTGGCGTGCTCGGCGCCGAACAGGTCCTTGGCGCGCTGGATGGCCAGGTTCTCGGCCACGTCCACGAATTCGCAGCCGCCGTAGTAGCGGCGGCCCGGGTAGCCCTCCGCGTACTTGTTGGTCAGCACCGAGCCCTGCGTCTCGAGGATGGCGCGCGGCACGAAGTTCTCCGAGGCGATCATCTCGAGCGTGCCCCGCTGGCGGCCGAGCTCGTCCGCGAGCGCCGCGGCGATCTCCGGGTCCACCTCGGCGAGGGGCTGGGTGTTGATGTCGGGCGTCTGCGTCACGGGGGTTCCCTTCGAACGGGGGTCTGTGCGGCCGGAAGGCTCCGGTGCCCTCCATCCTAGTGACTGGGCGCCGTCGTCGGGCCTGCGCGACGGCGGCCCGCGGCCCCGGCCGCCACCCTCGGCACCCGGTTCTTTTGACTGATTCAGAAATATGCCAAGATCGGGGGTGACGCCGCCCACCGCGCCGATCGGTGCGCGGCCGACGTCGATCGACGAAGGAGAGTTCCATGACGGAGTACCAGAAGACGACCCCGCACGCGACCGGTTCCACCCGCCAGAACGGCGCCCCGGCCGTCAGCGACCGCCAGTCCCTGACCGTGGGCAGCGAGGGGCCCATCGTCCTGCACGACACCCACCTGCTGGAGACCCACCAGCACTTCAACCGCATGAACATCCCGGAGCGCCGCCCGCACGCCAAGGGCTCGGGCGCGTTCGGCGAGTTCGAGGTGACCGAGGACGTGTCGAAGTACACCAAGGCCCTCGTGTTCCAGCCCGGCACGAAGACCGAAACCCTCCTGCGCTTCTCCACCGTGGCCGGCGAGCTCGGCTCCCCGGACACCTGGCGCGACGTGCGCGGCTTCGCGCTGCGCTTCTACACCGAGGAGGGCAACTACGACCTCGTCGGCAACAACACCCCGATCTTCTTCCTGCGCGACCCGATGAAGTTCACCCACTTCATCCGCTCGCAGAAGCGTCTGCCGGACTCCGGCCTGCGCGATGCCACCATGCAGTGGGACTTCTGGACCAACAACCCCGAGTCGGCGCACCAGGTGACCTACCTGATGGGCCCGCGCGGCCTGCCCCGCACCTGGCGTGAGATGAACGGCTACGGCTCCCACACCTACCTGTGGGTCAACGCCCAGGGCGAGAAGCACTGGGTGAAGTACCACTTCATCTCCCAGCAGGGCGTGCACAACCTCTCGAACGACGAGGCCACCAAGATCGCCGGTGAGAACGCCGACTTCCACCGCCAGGACCTGTTCGAGTCCATCGCCAAGGGCGACCACCCCAAGTGGGACCTCTACATCCAGGCGATCCCCTACGAGGAGGGCAAGACCTACCGGTTCAACCCCTTCGACCTGACGAAGACGATCTCCCAGAAGGACTACCCGCGCATCAAGGTCGGCACGCTGACCCTGAACCGCAACCCGGAGAACCACTTCGCGCAGATCGAGTCCGCCGCGTTCAGCCCGAGCAACACCGTGCCGGGCATCGGCCTGTCCCCGGACCGCATGCTCCTGGGCCGCGCCTTCGCGTACCACGACGCGCAGCTGTACCGCGTGGGCGCCCACGTGAACCAGCTGCCGGTGAACCGTCCCAAGAACGCGGTGCACAACTACGCCTTCGAGGGCCAGATGTGGTACGACCACACCGGCGACCGCTCCACCTACGTGCCGAACTCCAACGGCGACTCCTGGTCGGACGAGACCGGCCCGGTGGACGACGGCTGGGAGGCCGACGGCACCCTGACCCGTGAGGCCCAGGCGCTGCGCGCGGACGACGACGACTTCGGCCAGGCCGGCACCCTCGTCCGGGAGGTCTTCTCGGCCCAGGAGCGCGAGGACTTCGTGGAGACCGTGGCCGGCGCGCTGAAGGGCGTCCGCCAGGACGTCCAGGCCCGCGCCTTCGAGTACTGGAAGAACGTGGACACCGCGATCGGCCAGCGCATCGAGGACGAGGTCAAGCGCCACGAGGGCGACGGCATCCCGGGCGTCGAGGCCGGCGGCGAGGCCCGCATCTGACGGCTCCCTCCCCCGGCGGGCGCCCGCGCGCGCTCCGCTGAACGCACGGCGGCCGCTCCCTCGCACGAGGGGGCGGCCGCCGTCGTCGTGGGGCGAATGCCTTGGTCAGCGCTTGCCCCAGCGGCGCTCCTGCGCCTGGGACAGCTTGTCCTTGACCACCTTCACGACCTTGTCCTTGGCGGGCACGGCCACGTTGTCCCGCAGCGGGACGGCGACCTTGTCACGCACGGTCTCGAACGCGGAGGCCGCCACGGCGCCGGCCTGGGCCAGCTTCGACTCACCCTCGGCGTCCGAGGCTCGGGTCTCGTCGCGGTCCGCCCGCAGGTCCGGGAGGGCGGCGCCCTCGGTGTCGTCCTCGGCGGGCTCCTCAT
>NZ_RBLN01000062.1:0-9413 GCF_003989405.1 Micrococcus sp. HSID17227
TCGTCGCCGCGCTCTTCACCCACGGCTGGTGGCAGCTCGGGTTCATCCTCGGCGCGGTCGTGCTGCCCTACGTCGCCGTCGTGCGCGTGAACAACACCGGCCCGCAGCAGGCCGGCCCCCTGCGCGCCGTGGCCGCCCAGGGACCGGCCCTGACCCCCCGCCCCGACGACGCGGCGGCGCCCGAGCCGGTCGTGCTCACCGGCGACCTCGTGGACGACCCGCGCGACCGTGCGCCACGGGCGCTGGGCCGAGGGTCCTCGTCCGCCGGCAGTCCCGGCCTGCCCGGACGGGGCGGCGCGTGATCGGCGCGGTCCCGGGTGAGCCGGGCATGGACCTGCTGGGCGCCCTCGCGTCCGGCCGCCTTGACCCCGCCGCCGGTGCCTCCACTGCCCGATCCCCGCACGCCGCCGTGGACGGGCCCGAGCGGCCGGTCTGCTCGCGTCGTGGCTGCACCGCGGAGGCCGCCTGGGCCCTGGAGTGGAACAACCCGCGCGTCCACGCCCCGGACCGCGTGAAGACCTGGCTGGCCTGCACGGACCATCGGCCCTTCCTGGACGACTTCCTGAGCGCCCGCGGCTTCCTGCGGCGCTCCCGCCCGCTCGATCCGGCCGCCACGCAGGCGCCCGAGGTCGACACGCCCGAGACCCCGCAGGAGCCCCCGCGCCCATGAGCACCCCCGCCCCCATGACGGACCCGACCGCCCGCGACGCCGAACGCCTTCCTGCCCTGCGCTTCGGCTTCCTCGCCACCGGCCCGTGGATCCTCGGCTTCGTGGTGTGCGTCCTCTTCGCCTTCCTGTGCCATGCGCTCGCGCAGTGGCAGTGGGACCGCCGCGTGGAGGTCCAGCACCGCGTCAACCGCGTCCTGGAGAACTACGACGACGACCCGGTTCCGTTCGCCGAGGCCTCCCGGCTGTTCACCGCGTTCCAGACCGACGACGAGTGGACGCCCGTGACACTGACCGGCGAGTACCTCGTCGACGAGACGCTCATCGTCCGCAACCGCCCCCGGGCCGGCCAGCCCGGCTACGAGGTGCTCGTGCCGTTCCGGACGGACGAGGGCCCCGTCGTCGTGGTGGACCGCGGCTGGCTCCCGGTGGGCAACAGTCCGGGTCAGCCGGACGCCGTGCCGGCCCCGCCCGCCGGCCACGCCGAGGTCGTGGTGCGGGTCAAGCCCGGGGAGCCGGCCCTGGACCGCGACGCCCCGGAGGGCCAGGTGCCCTCGATCGACCTCGCCGAGATCGCCGACACCGTGGGCGGGCCCGTGGCCGGAACTGCCTACGGGATCATGGTCACGGAGGACCCGGCGGTGGAGCCGATGCCGCAGAAGCTCGTCGAGCCCACCCTCGACGAGGGCCCGCACCTGTCCTACGCGATCCAGTGGTACCTGTTCGCGGCCATGGGCTTCGGGGTGTGGGGGTACTCCGCGTGGATGCGCGCCCGCAACGACCGGGCCGACGCCCTCGACGACGCCGCGGACGACGGGCTGCTCTCCGCTCACCGGGTCCCCCGCGCCAAGCCGGTCCGGCGGCGCGACGGGCGGCTCACGGATGAGGAGGCCGAGGACGCGCTCTTCGACTGAGCCCGCCCTCCGCCTCGGCGGCCCGCGCACTCAGGCGAGGGTGATGAGGTCCCTGTAGTCGTCGTTCCAGAGGTCCTCGACCCCGTCCGGCAGCAGCACCACGCGCTCGGGGTCGAGCGCCTCGACGGCGCCCTCGTCGTGGGTCACGAGCACCACGGCGCCCTCGTACTGCTGCAGCGCGTTCAGGATCTCCTCGCGGCTGGCGGGGTCGAGGTTGTTCGTGGGCTCGTCCAGCAGCAGCACGTTCGCGCTCGAGGCCACGAGCGTGGCCAGCGCCAGGCGGGTCTTCTCGCCACCGGAGAGGACGCGGGCGGGCTTGTCGACGTCGTCGCCCTGGAAGAGGAACGATCCGAGCAGCGTGCGCGCCTGGGTGTCGCCGAGCTGCGGGGCGGCGTGGCGCATGTTGTCCAGGACCGACGCGTCCTGGTCCAGGGTGTCGTGCTCCTGGGCGAAGTAGCCCAGCTTGAGCCCGTGGCCCGCCTGGACCTCGCCGGTGTCCGGGGTCTCCTCCCCGGCGAGCATGCGCAGCAGCGTCGTCTTGCCGGCGCCGTTGTAGCCCAGGATCACCACGCGCGAGCCGCGGTCGATCGCCAGGTCCACTCCCGTGAAGATCTCGAGCGAGCCGTAGGACTTGGAGAGGTTCTCGGCGCGCAGCGGCGTCTTGCCGGAGGCCTGCGGGGTGGGGAAGCGGATCGCGGCCACGCGGTCGACCGCGCGCTCGCCCTCGACGCCGCGCATGAGCCGCTCGGCGCGCTTGATCATGTTCTGCGCGGCGGTGGCCTTGGTCGCCTTGGCACGCATCTTCTCGGCCTGGGCCATGAGGGCCGAGGCCTTCTTCTCCGCGTTGGCGAACTCCCGGCGGCGGCGCGCCTCGTCCTGCTGGCGCTGGGCGAGGTAGTTCTTCCACGTCATGTTGTAGACGTCCATGGTCTGCCGGTTCGCGTCCAGGTAGAGGACCTTGTTCACGGTCATCTCCATGAGCTCCACGTCGTGCGAGATCATCAGGAGGCCGCCGGAGTAGGTCTTCAGGTAGTCGCGCAGCCACACGATCGAGTCGTGGTCGAGGTGGTTGGTGGGCTCGTCCAGCAGCATGATGTCCGCGTCGGAGAAGAGGATGCGGGCGAGCTCCACGCGGCGGCGCTGGCCGCCGGAGAGGGTGTGCAGCGGCTGGTCCAGCACGCGGTCCGGCAGGCCGAGGTTGGACGTGATCCGGGCGGCCTCGGACTCGGCCGCGTAGCCGCCGCGGGCCTCGAACTCCGCCTCCAGGCGGGAGTAGCGGTTCATCGCCCGCTCCCGCTCGGCGTCGTCGACGGCGGCCATCCCGGCCTCGGCCTCGCGCATGCGCCGGATGGTCTGGTCCAGGTCGCGGGCGGAGAGGATGCGGTCGCGGCCGGACTGGTCCATGTCCTCGACCTTGGGGTCCTGGGGCAGATAGCCGATGCGCCCGGTCCGGGTCACGGTGCCCGCCGTGGGCTGCCCGCCGCCGGCCAACACCTTGGTCAGCGTCGTCTTGCCGGCGCCGTTGCGCCCCACGAGGCCGACCTTGTCCCCCTTGTCCACGCGGAAGTTCACCTCGTCCATGAGGAGACGGGCGCCCACGCGCAGTTCGACATCGGTGACGGTCAGCATGGGGGTGTCAGACTCCAAGGGTCGAGGGGGGAACAGGGGTGCATCGGCGGGGCCCGGCCGATCTCGACGGGCGGGGGCCAGCGCGGTGCCGGGCCAGTCTAGTCCGTCTACACTCTGGCCCCATGAGCTTCAACGAGAACGTGCAGATCGACGCCGGCCGGGCCCGATCGGGCGGTGGCGGCGGGCTGGGGGGCCGGGGCATCGCCATCGGCGGTGGCGGCGGCCTGCTCGCGGTGCTGCTCGCGATCTTCGCCCCCGGGCTGGCCGAGCAGCTCGGGATCGACACGGGTGGCGGGTCCGTCGGCCAGAGCCAGTACCAGCAGCAGACGGGCTCGGGCGGCCAGAGCCAGCCCCTCTCGGACGAGGAGTGCGCCAGCGGTGCGGACGCCAACCAGAACACCGACTGCCGCGTCGTCGCGACCACCGAGGCCGCGGACGAGTTCTGGGGCGAGTACCTCGCGCAGTTCTCGGACATCCAGTGGCGCCAGCCGCAGCTCACCCTGTTCCAGGGCGGCGTGAGCACCGGCTGCGGCAGCGCCTCCTCGGCCACGGGCCCGTTCTACTGCCCGGCGGACGAGTCCATGTACTTCGACACCGCGTTCTTCGAGACGCTGCAGACCGACTTCGGCGCCGAGGGCGGACCGCTGGCGGAGGAGTACATCGTGGCGCACGAGTACGGCCACCACGTCCAGCAGGTGACCGGCTACCTGCAGCACTCGAAGGACGGGACCACCGGCCCCACCTCCGGCGCCGTGCGCGCGGAGCTGCAGGCCGACTGCTTCGCCGGCATGTGGGCCGGGCACGCCGCCTCCACCGTGGACCCCGAGTCCGGTGCGCCGTTCCTGAAGCCGATCTCGCAGGGCCAGCTGCGCCAGGCCATCGACGCGGCCTCCGCCGTGGGCGATGACCGCATCCAGTCCACCCACACCGGCCGGGTGGACCCCGAGGCGTTCACGCACGGCACCTCGGAGCAGCGCATGGCCTGGTTCATGCGCGGCTACCAGAGCTCCCAGCAGGAGCCCGACATCCGCCAGTGCGACACCTTCCGGGCCTCCTCCCTGGACATCTGAGCCGGGAGCGCCGGGGCGCCTGCCGGCCCGTCCGCACTCCCCCACCACGACGGCGGCCCGTCACCTTCTGCGCGAAGGTGACGGGCCGCCGTCGTGGTCCGGGCCGGATCAGATGTTGAAGCCGAGGGCGCGCATCTGGTCGCGACCGTCCTCGGTGATCCGCTCGGGGCCCCACGGGGGCATCCAGACCCAGTTCAGCCGCCACTCGTCCACCATGGTGCCGATCGCGCGGGAGACCTGGTCCTCGATCTCGTCCGTGAGCGGGCAGGCCGCGGTGGTCAGGGTCATGTCCACGAGCAGCGCGCCGTCGTCGGCGTAGTGCAGCCCGTAGAGCAGGCCCAGGTCCACGACGTTGACGCCCAGCTCCGGGTCGATCACGTCCTTGAGGGCCTCACGGATGTCCTCCGTGGGCGCCTGGTTCGTGGTCTCCGTCATCTCAGGCCCCCGCCGCGGCCTTCTCGAAGCGGGCGTAGCCCTCGGCCTCGAGCTGCTCGGCGAGCTCCGGGCCGCCGGACTCGGCGACGCGGCCGTCCACCAGCACGTGCACGTGGTCCGGCTTGATGTAGTTGAGGATCCGCGTGTAGTGGGTGATCAGCAGGGTGCCCATCTCGTTCTGCGCCTGGGCGCGGTTGACGCCCTCGGAGACGATGCGCAGCGCGTCGACGTCGAGGCCGGAGTCGGTCTCGTCGAGGATCGCGAACTTGGGCTTGAACAGCTCGAGCTGGAGGATCTCGGCGCGCTTCTTCTCGCCGCCGGAGAAGCCCTCGTTGACGTTGCGGTTCATGAACGCCGGGTCGATCTGCAGGGCCTCGAAGGCGCCCTTGACGTCCTTGGTCCAGGTGCGCAGCGAGGGGGCCTGGCCGTCGAGCGCGGTCTTGGCGGTGCGCAGGAAGTTGGTCATGGTGACGCCCGGGATCTCCACGGGGTACTGCATGGCCAGGAAGAGGCCGGCCTGGGCGCGCTCGTCGACGCCCATCTCCAGGACGTCCTCACCGTCGAGGGTGATGGAGCCGGAGGTGACCTCGTAGCGCGGGTGGCCGGCGATGGTCGAGGCCAGGGTGGACTTGCCGGAGCCGTTCGGGCCCATGATCGCGTGGGTCTCGCCCGTCTCGATGGTCAGGGAGAGGCCCTTCAGGATCTCCTTGGGGCCGTTCTCGGTCGCGATCTGCACGTGCAGGTCGGTGATCTGCAGGGTTGCCATGGTGGTTCTCCTCGGGTGGAAGGCGGTGGGGTCTGCGGGGCGTCGGTCAGAGCTGCGCGATGCGGAGCTCGTCCTCCATGACGGCGGTCAGCTCGTCCTCGACGTCGCCGACACCGATCTTCTGGATGATCTCGTTGAGGAAGCCGCGCACGATCAGGCGGCGGGCCTCGGTCTCGGGGATGCCGCGGGCCATCAGGTAGAACAGCTGGGTCTCGTCGAAGCGGCCGGTCGCGGACGCGTGGCCCGCCCCCTCGATCACGCCGGTCTCGATCTCCAGGTTCGGCACCGAGTCCGCGCGCGCCCCGTCGGAGAGCAGCAGGTTCTGGTTCTTCTCGTACGTGTCCGTGCCCTCGGCCTCCTTGCGGATCAGCACGTCGCCCACCCACACGGTGCGCGCGTCCGTGCCCTGCAGGGCGCCCTTGTAGAGCACGTTCGAGACGCAGTCCGGCTGGTTGTGGTCCACGAACAGGCGGTTCTCGAGGTGCTGCCCGGCGTCGGCGAAGTACAGGCCGTACATCTCGGCCTCACCGCGCTCGGCGGCGAACCGCGCGGTCGGGGTCAGCCGCACCACGCCGCCGCCGTAGGACACGGCCACGTGCTTGAAGTGCGCGTTCGTGGCGACCGAGGCCTGCTGGGCCGAGACGTGCACGGCATCGCCCTCCCAGGCCTGCAGCGCGACCACGTTCAGGCGGGCGTCGCGGCGCACGTCGAACTCGACGTTCTGGGCCAGCACGGCGGTGCCGCGGTGGGCGATCACGACGTCGGCCTGCGCGTTCTCCTCCACGAGCACGGTCAGGTGCATCGCGGCCGGGTCGGCGGAGGAGCCGACGACGTCGATGCGCACCGGCTCGGCGACCTCGCCGGAGATCGTGACGACGGTGGCCTCGGAGACCGAGTTCCAGGCCGCGGCGGACACGCGGTCGTCGGGGGTCAGGACGGAGCCGACGCGGGCGTCGTCGCGGGCCACGGTCTCCACCGTGACGCCGGCCTGCTCGGCCACGGCCACGGCGGGCGCGGCACCGGTCAGGCGCGCGTCGTCGCCCTCGGGCAGGTGCAGCCCGCCCAGGCGCTTGAGCGGGGTGAAGCGCCAGTCCTCCTCGCGCCCCGTGAGCACGGGGAAGTCGGACAGCTCGAAGGAGCTGAGGCGATCGGCGCGCGAGCCCGCGGCGTTGCGCTCCCGGCCCCCGGCCCGGGCGGCCGGGTTCTGCGCGACGGTGAGCTTCTCGCCCTCCTCGCCCATGCCCGGGATCATGGTCCGCTGGGTGTTCTCCACGGTGTCGGTCATGTCAGCCCACCGATCCTTCCATCTGCAGTTCGATCAGCTTGTTGAGCTCGAGCGCGTACTCCATGGGCAGCTCGCGGGCGATCGGCTCGATGAAGCCGCGCACGATCATGGCCATGGCCTCGTCCTCGGACATGCCGCGGCTCATGAGGTAGAAGAGCTGCTCCTCGGACACCTTCGAGACGGTCGCCTCGTGGCCGAGGGTCACGTCGTCCTCGCGGATGTCGATGTACGGGTACGTGTCGGAGCGGGAGACCGTGTCCACGAGCAGGGCGTCGCACACCACCGAGTTCGCGGAGCCGTTCGCGCCCTCGGCGATCTGCACCAGGCCGCGATAGGCGGCGCGGCCGCCGCTGCGGGCCACGGACTTGGACACGATCGAGGAGTTCGTGTGCGGGGCCATGTGCACCATCTTGGAGCCGGTGTCCTGGTGCTGGTCCTTGCCCGCGAACGCGACGGAGAGGGTCTCGCCGGTGGCGTGCTCGCCGGTCAGGTACACGGCCGGGTACTTCATGGTCACCTTGGAGCCGATGTTGCCGTCGATCCACTCCATGGTGCCGCCGGCCTCGACCACGGCGCGCTTGGTCACGAGGTTGTACACGTTCGTGGACCAGTTCTGGATGGTGGTGTAGCGCACGCGGGCGTTCTTCTTCACCACGATCTCCACGACGGCCGAGTGCAGCGAGTCGGACTGGTAGATCGGGGCGGTGCAGCCCTCGATGTAGTGCACGTACGAGTCCTCGTCCGCGATGATCAGCGTCCGCTCGAACTGGCCCATGTTCTCCGTGTTGATGCGGAAGTAGGCCTGCAGCGGGATCTCCACGTGCACGCCCTTGGGCACGTACACGAAGGAGCCGCCGGACCACACGGCCGTGTTCAGGGAGGCGAACTTGTTGTCGCCGACCGGGATCACGGTGCCGAAGTACTCCTCGAAGATCTCCGGGTGCTCCTTGAGCGCGGTGTCGGTGTCGAGGAACACGACGCCCTGCTCCTCCAGGTCCTCGCGGATCTGGTGGTAGACGACCTCGGACTCGTACTGGGCGGCGACGCCGGCCACGAGACGCTCGCGCTCGGCCTCGGGGATGCCCAGGCGCTCGTAGGTGTTGCGGATGTCCTCGGGCAGGTCCTCCCAGGTCTTGGCCTGGCCCTCGGTGGAGCGCACGAAGTACTTGATGTTGTCGAAGTCGATGCCGGACAGGTCCGGGCCCCACGCCGGCATCGGCTTGCGCTCGAAGTACTTGAGGGCCTTGAGGCGCAGGTCGCGCATCCACTCCGGCTCGTCCTTCTTGCCGGAGATGTCGCGCACGACGTCCTCGTTCAGACCGCGGACGGCCTTCTCGCCGGCCGCGTCGGAGTCGGCCCAGCCGTACTGGTAGGCGCCGATGGCGTTGAGCTCGGGGTTCTTGTCGAGGATCTCCTGGATCACGCCGGGGTCGGCGGTCTCCGCGGAGTCCCGCTGGACGATCTGGTCGGTCATCTCAGCCTCTCTCACTAGTCACTGCGGTCGGGGTCGGTCGGGTGGTCGGCGGGAGCCGGGGCGTGGCCCGCGCGGCTCAGTCGCGGCCCAGCGGCACGTGTGTGGTGCACACGTGGGCGCCGGCGGCGAGGGTCGAGAGCCGGCGCACGTCCACCTCGAGCAGGCGGGCGAACAGCGCGGTCTCCTCTTCACAGAACTCCGGATGGCGGGCGGGAATTCCCTGGAACGGGCAGTGCCCCTGGCAGACCTGGTCCGCGCGGAGGGTGGGCGCCAGGCCCGCGCCGAAGTGGCGCAGCGTGCCGGCGTAGCCGGCCTCGTCGAGGACCCGCGCGAGGATCCGGGTGCGGTCCTGCAGCGCGGTCTCCCGGCCGTCGACGGCGGCCGTGAAGCGCTCCTCGATCTCCCGGAAGGCGTGGCGCGCGGTGCGGCGCACCTCCTCCTCCCCGCCGAGCTCCTCGAGGCGGGCCAGGGTGTCCAGGGCGACGGCGAGGTGGTCCTTGGGCAGGTGCTCCTGCGCGTGCGAGGTGACCACGTAGCGGCGGGAAGGCCGTCCCGCGCCGCGGGCCGCGGTGACCCGCTTGACCTCGACGAGCGAGTCCTCCTCGAGCGCGTCCAGATGGCGGCGCACGGCGGCCGCGGTCAGCTCCAGCTCGCGGCCGATCTCGGCCGCGCTCACGGGTCCACGCGTCAGGACCAGCTGCAGCACACGCTCGCGCGTGCCCTCGGCCGGGGCCGGAGCGGGGGGCGACGCAGACTGATCCGAATACACCACGCCATCATGACCTATTGATCTGGAACGGTTCAAGTGAGGCTCACCTGGCTTGATGACGCCCGCGGCGGAACCCGCCGCAGGCCCGGGCACCCCCGGCCCCACGAGCCGGGGTCGCAGGGCCCGAGGACTAGACTGGCACAGTGCCCCGACCTCCCCTGACCCCGGATCCCGTGCCGCGCGACGAGCCCGTCCTGCGCCTGAGCGACGTCCACCGGAGCCTCGGCCGCGGCCGGTCCCGCACCCCCGTCCTGCGGGGCGTCGACCTCACCGCCCGTGCCGGCGCCGTCACGGTGCTGCTCGGCCCCAACGGGGCCGGCAAGTCCACCACCCTCGGCCTCTGCCACGGCATGGACCGGCCCGACGCCGGCACCGTGCGCGTCTTCGGCGCAGACCCGCGGCGG
>NZ_RBLN01000063.1:0-9466 GCF_003989405.1 Micrococcus sp. HSID17227
GCTCTCGCCGCCCGAGCGGGGCCACCTGCCCCCGGGATCCCGGTGAGCGCGCCGGCGGCGGGGCGCCCGTCGCCCGCTCGCTCAGTTCGCGTCGAGCAGCACGCCGGCGAAGAACGCGTCCAGGCGGTCGACCTCGTCCAGGCCGAAGACGCCGGAGACGTACTGGTCCGGGCGGACCACGACGACGGCGCCGTCACGGCTGATGCCGCGGGCCTCGAAGATGTCCTCGCCGTGCGTGGGCCGGCACGTGGCGAAGATGTTGTTCAGGTCGTGCAGGCCGAGGGAGCCGGTGGTCGGCCGGAAGATCGACGGCACGTCCGGGTGGGCGAACTCGGTCTGCTTCTGCTGGTACACGACCTTGATGTCGAAGCGGGCGTCCTCCGGCCCGTCCGACGGGGTGTGGCGGTTGCGGAAGGACCGCGGGTCCTCCACGATCGCCTTCGCCCACGCCGCGACCTTCGAATCCTCGGCGCGCGGGGAGGCGGCGTCGGCGAACACGTACACGCGCCAACGGCCGTCCGCGCGGTGCAGGTGGCCCAGGTGCTTGACGTTGGTGTCGCACGAGCGCTCCACCAGCGCCGACTTGAAGCGCTTGCCGATGGGGTAGCCCTGCGCCAGCGCCTGACCGGTGGCGTCCGTGGTGAGGAGGGAGGGCCGGTACTCCGTCATGAAGCCGGCCGGGAACTCGGCGGTCTTCGTGTAGAACTCGGCCACCTCGTTCGGGTCGCCCAGCTCGGAGGTGGGCTTGGCCATGAGCGTCGACCACTCCTTGTCGAAGTCGATCAGGTTCTTGGCGATCTCCTTGCGCTCCTCCGAGTAGGTCGGCACGAGCTCGGCCGGGGCCATCCCGGAGAGCACCTGGCCCAGCTTCCAGCCGAGGTTCCAGCCGTCCTGCATGGACACGTTCATGCCCTGGCCGGCCTTCGCGGAGTGGGTGTGGCAGGCGTCGCCGAGCAGGAACACGTTGGGGTGGGCCACGCGCTCGCGGTTGTCGAAGCCCGAGGTGAGGCGGTGGCCCACCTCGTACACCGAATGCCAGGCGACCTCCTTCACGTCCAGCGTGTAGGGGCGCAGGATCTGCTGGGCCCGGCGGATGATCTCCTCGAGCGGAGTCTGACGAACCTTGTGGTCGTCGTCCGCCGGGACCTCGCCGAGGTCCACGTACATGCGGAACAGGTGGCCGCCCTCGCGGGGGATCAGGAGGATCGAGCCGCTGGACGAGTGGATCGCGCACTTGGTGCGGATGTCCGGGAAATCCGTGTCGGCCAGCGCGTCCATGACGCCCCACGCGTGGTTCGCGGCGTCGCCGGTCAGGGTGTGGCCGATCGCCTTGCGGACGCGGGAGCCCGCGCCGTCCGCGCCCACCACGTACTTGGCGCGCACCTGGCGGGTCGGGCCCGAGGCGGGGTCCTCGAGGGTGTTGCCCTGGGCGTCCACGGTGCGGCGCAGGGTCACGAGCACGGGGTGCTCGCCGTCGTTCGTGTCCTCGAGGGCCTCGAACGCCCAGCCGTAGTCCGGCCGCGCGCGGGTGGGGGAGTTCTTCATGTACTCGGCGAACCAGTCCAGGATGCGGGCCTGGTTCACGATCAGGTGCGGGAACTCGGAGACGCCCTCCGGGTCGTCCTCGGCCAGCGAGGTGCGCACGATCGTGTCCGCGTCGTCCTCGGCCGGGTTCCAGAACGCCATGGAGGTCAGGTCGAAGGCCTCGTCGATGATCTCGCTCGCGAAGCCGAAGGCCTGGAAGGTCTCCACGGAGCGGGCCTGGATGCCGTCCGCCTGGCCGATCTCGAGGCGGTGGGGGCGGCGCTCGATGATGCGGGTGTGGACGTCCGGGAACATCGCGAGCTGGGCGGCGGCGATCATGCCGGCCGGGCCCGAGCCGACGATCAGCACGTCCATCTCGTCCGGCAGCTCGGCGGGGCGGTCCAGGCCGATGCCGGCCGCCACCTGGACGCGCGGGTTCGTGGAGACATAGCCGTGGTGGTGGAAGAGCATGGGGGGTCCTTTCGCTGCGGGGGATGTCGCTGCGCGGCGAGCGTGCCACCCGACGGTGTGTTCTCTCAGAGAGCACGGTGTTCTCCCTGGGAACACATGTGTGCCAGACTGTACGCGGACGTGACCGGGTTCACAACCGGCGCGCGGGCCGACCACGCCCCGGGCGCGTCACGTCCGGCACCCGAGGCGAGGAGCACAGATGGCGGAGCACGACGGCGGCCCGGTCCGGGAGGGCGCACCCTCCCAGACGCTCTCCCGCGCGCTCACCCTGCTCGAGACCGTCGTGGAGGCGCCCGAGCCGCCCACCATCGCCGACCTCGCCGACGGCCTGGGCGTCCATCGCTCGGTCGCCTACCGCATGCTGCGCACCTTCGAGACCCATGGCCTGCTGCGCCGCGACGGTCTCGGCCGCGTCCACGCCGCCCCCGGCCTGGCCGTCCTCGCCCGCCGGGTGGAGCAGGATCTGCGCGCTGCGGCCATGCCGCACCTGACGGCCGTCTCCACCGACCTGGGCATGACCGCGTTCCTGGTGGTGTGGGACGGGGCCCACTGCCTCACCCTGGCCACGGCCGAGCCGCCCAGCGGCAACCTCGTCACGCAGCGGCCGGGGACCCGGCACCCCCTCGGGGTCGGTGCGCCGGGGATGGCGATCGCCGCCACCCTGACCGGACAGGAGTGGGCGCGGCTGCCCGGCGAGGCCCCGCCTGAGCGGCCCGCGCTCGACGACGTGCGGGAGCGCGGCTGGGCCGTCAGCTCCGACGAGGTCATCACCGGCGTCTCCTCGGTCGCCGTGCCGCTGCGGGTCCCCGGCCAGCTGCCCGCCGCCCTCGCCGTGGTCTACGCGACGCGGCCGGAGGACCCGGCACGCCTCGGAGACCGGCTCGGTGAGGCGGCCCGGGCCGTCGCCGTCGCCTTCGGCGCAGCCTGAGCCCGGGTCCCGTGGTGCCGCTCACGGCGTCCGCGGCCCGCATTACCCTGGTGGCCATGACTGATGACGCACAGCAGACGCCCGCCGTGGTCGCGCCCCACAAGAAGGTCGGCATGCTGCCGCCGTACGCCGCCGGAAAGCCGCCGGTCGCCGTCCCGGGCCTGCACCCCTACAAGCTCTCCTCGAACGAGAACCCCTACGCGCCCGTGCCCGGCGTGATCGACCGGGTGCGTCAGGTCGTGACCGGCCCGGAGGGCGCGCCCAGCACCCTCTGCCGCTACCCGGACACCCTCTCCACCGGCCTGCGCCAGGCCCTGGCCACGCACCTGGACGTCCCGGCGGACGACGTCGTGACCGGCGCCGGCTCCCTCGGCGCCCTGGCCCAGGTCATCACCGCCTTCGCCGGCCACGGCGAGGCAGGGGAGGGCGACGAGGTGATCTTCGCGTGGCGCTCCTTCGAGGCCTACCCGATCGTGGTCCGCACCGCCGGCGCCGTGGACGTGCAGGTGCCGCTCACGGCGGACCACCGCCACGACCTGTCGGCCATGCTGGAGGCGATCACGGAGCGGACCCGCGTGATCCTGCTCTGCACCCCCAACAACCCGACCGGCCCCGTGCTCACGACCGCCGAGGTCGAGGACTTCCTGGCGCGCGTGCCCGCGCACATCCTCGTGGTCATCGACGAGGCCTACGTGGAGTTCGTCCGCGACGAGGACGCGGTCAAGGGCCTGGAGATGTACCGCAAGCACGCGAACGTCGTCGTGCTGCGCACCTTCTCGAAGGCGCACGGCCTGGCCAACCTGCGCGTGGGCTACTCGGTCTCGCAGCCGGAGATCACGAAGGCCCTGCGCACCGTGGCCACCCCGTTCGCGGTGTCCACGGTGGCCGAGGAGGCCGCGATCGCCTCGCTCGAGCACCTGGACGAGGTCCTCGAGCGCGTGCAGGTCGTCGTCGACGAGCGCGAGCGCGTCGCCGCCGCCCTGGCCGAGGCCGGCTGGGACCTGCCCTCATCGCAGGCCAACTTCGTGTGGCTGCCGCTCGGCGAGCGCACGCAGGCGTTCGCCGAGGCCGCCCAGGCCCGGGCCCTGTCCGTCCGGGCGTTCGCGGGCGAGGGCGTGCGCGTGAGCATCGGCGAGCAGGAGGCCAACGACCGCTTCCTCGAGGTCGCGCGCGACTTCCTGACGTGAGCGGGTCGGCGCGGGCTCACGCCGGCGGCCCGATCACCCGCCACATCAGGCGGCGGTACAGCAGCGCGCACGCGGTGAGGACCAGTGCCCCGGCGAGCACCGGGGTGACCAGGTAGTGCCAGTCCGCGTTGCTCAGCATGACCGTCAGCGCGGTGGCGCCTGCGGGGGCGTGGATCACGCGGAGCCCGGCCATGACGGCCATCGCCAGGCCCATGCCGGCCGCGAGCGAGTACCAGGCCAGGGGCAGCACGGAGATCACGGCGATCCCGCATGCGGCTGAGACCACGTGCCCCACGAGCACGTTGGCGGGGTGGGAGTGCGGGCCGTGCGGCACGAGGAACACGAGCACGCAGGACGAGCCGAAGGCGCCCACCAGCAGCGGCGCGGAGGCCAGGTCCTCGCCGAGGCTGAGGGTGGCGATGGTCAGTGCCCCCGCGATCGAGGCCGCGAGGACCACGTGCCAGGGCAGACGGGGGGCCAGCGGGCGACGCCACGGGTCCAGGAACCGTGGGGGACGCAGACCGGGCAGGCGGGTCATGCGCTCGTCTCATCTCCTCGTGACTCGGTCGCGGCCCGGGTCGGGCTCCTCCAGGGTAGGCCGCGGGCGGGGCCCGGGGCCGTCCGGGGGCCGAGGGGGAGGGACTGTGACGGCCGCTCAGCGGCGCAGCGCCACGAGGGCGTCCTCGGCGTCCCGTGCGGCCTCGGAGGAACGCCGGTTGACTTATCCCGGGTGCGGCGGCCTACGACCGGTGATAACTCAACCGACGACGTCGGCCGGCAGGCCGCCCCGCGCCGTGAAAGGCCAGCGGCACGGCACGGGCGAGGCCCCCGAGCGCGGTCGGAATGCGCCGAGGAATCTCCTTGACACCCCGTCGGGGGGGGGGATGAGTACCCTACTCACAGGGATGTGGGAGGCGTCACAGGGGATCAGGGGATCCTCTGGGTGCCACACAGCAAGGAGGCCATCATGGCCCTGCTCAGGAAGACTGCGGCGTGGGGAGCCGCTGCGGTCGGTGCTGTGGCGCGGGTGCAGTACGGGGCCCTGTCCGAGCCCATCGGTGGGAACTGACCGTGACGGGCAGGGGACTCCGGACGCTCGGGCTGCTCGTCACCCGTGCCGTGCTGCTCGTGGCACTGTGCGGGCTGGCGCTGAGCCTCGTGGGCTCCATGTCCGTCCACCAGCGGCAGTACTTCGGTGCCGCCGAGTGCGGCGACGCGGTGTGGGATGTCGGCATCGGAGGCAGCGGCGAGGTCTGGTCCGCCACGGAGGCCGCCCTGACCGGGCGGAACCTGACCCTGATGGCCAACGGGGCGGACCCGCGGGTAAGCCATCTGACCGGCCCGACGGCCCCGTGCCTTGCGGGTGTCGACGAGCAGATGCTGAATTCTCTGCGCATGGAACGGGGCTTCCTGGTCCGCGAGGGCAGTGTGCTGGCCGATCGCGCAGCGGGGGAGGGGGAACTGGCGGGCCGGCCTGTGGCCCTCGCCTCATCGGCCCGCTGGCGAGGACTGCCCTCGGACGGGGTGATCCAGCCGACCCCGGCGTTCGACAACGCCGCCGCCTACGTCGGGTTCCTCGTGGGCGACCCCGCCGACCTGGACGGATTCCTGCAGAACCTGCGAACCGCCGGCCTGGAAGTCGACGCGGCGCCGGCACCCACGGCGATGACCGCGTCGCTCGGGACGCCCGTGCTCGGCGTGACCTCGTCGCTGACCGGCCTCACTCTGATGAGCGTCACGGCGTTCTGGGTGCTGACTCTGCGCGCGGGGGAACGTCCCTCTTTGCGGGTGCTGCGCCTGCTCGGGGTCTCCCCGCTCCGGGCCGCCGTGTCTCGGGCTCGCGTGAGCCTGGTGCCGTTCCTCGGCGCTGCGGGGATCTCGGCCGCGCTGTGGCAGGGGATGGTGCTGACCGGCGCGGTCACGGAACCGTCCCCGCTCGTCGCGAGTGGCGTGATCCTGGTCGTGCTGCTGGGCGACGCCGTGCTCGTGGCGGCGACCCATGTGGTCTCTCTCTGGATGCGAGCGCCCCGGTGAGCCTCCGGAGTCTCGGCGTGGCCTGGAGCGACGGGCTGCGCGACACGCTGAAGTTCTGGCCGTTGGTGCTGGTCGCCTTCGTCCACGCGGTCGCCTCGTGCTCGCTCTTGGGACTGTCCTTCCAGCAGGCGAGCGAGGCGCAGGAGATCGATCGGCACCTGCAGCGGTGGGAGCAGCTCGGTGCGGCCTCGTTGCGGGGCTTCTATCTCGCGGGGCCAGGGGATCTGGAGGGAGGCGGCGCCGCGCCTGGCGACTCGCAGCAGGAGCCGCCCGAGCCCGACTTCTCTGCCGACTCCACGGCCGACTCCGCCGACGACGGTCGACGCACCGCCGCGCTGTTCGCCCTCCTGACGGACCCGCACCGGACGGCGTACACGATGGACCCCTACGGGGACCGATTCGGCGATGACCTCCCCGGCGCCCTGCTGGTGACCGAGGACTTCTTCGCCGGGTCCGGTCTCGACGAGACGCTGTCTCCGACGGGTCAGTCCCCGCATCGCGAGGCCGACGGCACGGCCGCTCCCTACGCGGTGCTGGGCAGCGACTCCTCGGCGAAGGATCCGTACGCGCTCACGGCCGGGGGCGTCCTGCCACCGCCGACGCGTGTGCAGTTCCAGGACGCCATGATCCCGGTGACCGGACGGCTGGCGCCGGGCGCCACCGCTCTGGATCCGATGATGGGATCGGTTCCGCTGGACGAAGCCGTCCTGGTGGTCGTCCCGCCCTCGATGCTGGCGAGCCTGTACCCGCCAGACGCGTTGGAGGGCCTCCTGCTGCGCACCATCGTCCTGGGCCAGGATGCCGTCCCGGCACTGGATGCGGCAGGACGAGCCCTCGAAACGGACGCTCTGGTGGTCACCGCCGAACCCCTGACTCCGCAGTCCTCCGCGCTGCTGCAGTCCCTGAGCGCCAGCTCCCGCACGCTGCTCGTCCTGTTCGGCGCGGCGGTGCTCGGCGCCGTCGTCTCCCTGTTCGGCGTTCTCGGCGTGCTCGCCCGGGCTCTGGCCCCCACCTGGCGGATCGCCGCGATCGTGGGCGCCGCCCGCTGGCAGGCCGCGGTGCGGATCATCGTTCCCGTGCTCTTCGCGTGGGTCCTGCCGGCCGCCGTCGGTCTCACCGCGGGCGCGTCCGCCCTGCCGGGGCCGCCGCCCACCGGTCTGACGTCCACCGCGCTCATCGCCGTCATGGCGATCGGCGCCGTCGCCACCCTGTCCTCCTGGCGCGCACTCGCGGCGACCTTCGGTCGCCGCCCCCGCCGCCACCGGCCGACCACGGAGACCGCATGAGCCTCCTCGAAGTCCACGACGTGGACAAGACGTTCCTCTCCGGCGGGGAGGCGGTGCCCGTCCTCCGGGGGGCCTCTCTGCTGGTTCCGGCCGGTGAGATGCACGCCGTCACCGGGCCTTCCGGGTCCGGGAAATCCACCCTGCTGCGGATCCTCGCGTGCCTGGACTCCCCGGATTCGGGTCGCGTCCTGCTCGGGGGAGAAGCCCTCCCGGAGCCGTGGAGCCGGGGCGGGGACCGGTATCGGAACCAGCGGTGCGGCATCGTCCTGCAGGACTTCGCCCTCATGGAGCACGCCACCGCACTGGAGAACGTGATGCTGCCCCTGCGCTACGGCCCGGACCGGGTCCCGCGTGGGGAGCAGCGACGCCGCGCGGGGGAGGCCCTCGAGCGGGTGGGGTTGGGAATGCGCACGGGTCACCGGGCCCGCACGCTGTCCGGCGGGGAGAAGCAGCGGGTGGCCGTCGCCCGGGCTCTCATCAACGAGCCGCCGCTGGTCCTGGCGGACGAGCCGACGGGTGCGCTGGACCAGGCGAGGACGCGGGACGTCGTCGACCTGCTGCGCGAAGCCGTGGGGCCTGAGCGAGCCGTGGTGGTCGTGACCCATGACCCGAGGGTGGCGGCCGCCTGCGATCGGCGCTGGCACCTCGTGGACGGGGAGCTGGCACCACAGGACTGAAGCGGCGCGCGCCGTCGTCGACTTCTCGTGGGGAGCAACGTCGGTTGACTTATCCCGGGTGCGGCGGCCTACGACCGGTGACAACTCAACCGACGACGTCGGCCCGCACCTTCACGCGCAGGCGCGGGCCGACGTCGTCCCGGCGGGGTGCTCAGGCGGTGCGCAGCACCATGCCCGGGTGGAGCATGGTCGAGACCGTCATGCCGTTGAGGCGCTGCAGGCGCTCCATGGAGACGCCCGTGCGCTGGGCGATGAGCCACCAGCCGTCGTTCGCCTGGACCACGTACGTGGCGGGCGAGGGCGCCGGGGCGGAGGCGGTCTGGCCGGTCCGCAGCACCATCCCCGGGTGCAGCACGGTGGTCGCGGTCATGCCGTTGAGGCGCTGGAGGGTCTCCATCGTCACGCCGGTGCGGTGGGCGATGAGCCACCAGCCGTCGCCCTCGCGGACCGTGTACGTGCCCGGGGCGGGGGCCGGGGCAGGCGCGGGCGGGGAGGCCGGCGCCGTGGCGGCCGTGATGAGCACCATCCCCGGGTGCAGGACGGTCGACGCCGTCATGCCGTTGAGCCGCTGGAGCTCCGCGGCGCTGACGCCGGTCCGCCGGGCGATGACCCACCAGCCGTCGTTCGGCTGCACCGTGTAGGTGCCGGTGGTGATGGGGGTGGGCTCCGGGGCGGTCGGGTCGGCGACGGTGCGCAGCACCATGCCCGGGTGGAGCACGGTCGACTCGGTCATGCCGTTGAGCTCCTGGAGGGTGGCCGCGGGCACCCCGGTGCGGCGGGCGATGGTCCACCAACCGTCGTTCGGCTGCACCGTGTACGTGCCGGCGGTCGACGGCTCGGTCGTCGGGGCCGGCGTCGGAACCGGGGTGGCCGGTGCCGGCGGCTGGCCGGCCGCCGTCGCGATGGCCTCGGCGCGGTCCCGCAGGTCGTCGAAGCGGGCCATCAGGTGCTGCCCCGGGCACGCGGTCGCGGACGTGGCCAGGTGCGGGAAGATCGTGTCCACGGTGACGGGCGTGCCCGCGGCGTACTTCGTGCTGCCGCCCGAGGTCAGGGTGACCCGGCCCCGCGCGTGGATGCCGTCGCGGTACAGGTAGGGCATGTCTGACAATCGTTTTGACCATGCGAGCACAGCATTCAGGACCACAGCGGCCCTGTAGATGATCGCGTACTTGTCATACCGGGTCGCCAGACCCCGCCACTGCTTCAGGTGCGCGTACTGACGCTCGATGACATTGCGGCCCTTGTAGGCGTCCGCGTCGAGGCTGACGGGGCGCCCGCCGCGGGCACCGCGCCGTCTGCGGTGGCCCTGCTGGTCGGCCGGTTCGGGGATGACCGCTTTGATCCCACGGGCACGTAGGT
>NZ_RBLN01000064.1:0-9446 GCF_003989405.1 Micrococcus sp. HSID17227
AGGCCCCCACCGCCCCGGCGCCGGCCAAGCCGGACCACGAGCCGAACCCGGGCAAGGAGCTCGACCTGGTCTCCGCCGAGGACGGCCGCCGCTACCGCCGCTTCCCGGTGCAGACCGGCCTGGTGGACCGGGACACGGACCTGCAGGCCTACCTGCGCGGCGAGATCGAGGACTTCTTCCGCGACCTGCCCGCGGACGCGATGCCGCAGGACGCCCCGTGGCACTTCTCCGTGTCCGAGAAGATCGTGGCCATCACCCAGGGTCGCTCCTACTACACGTGGGAGGTCCGCCCCTCCGTGGCCGCCCGCGTCCTCTCCCGCCTGGTCACCCGCACGCCCGCGGGCATCGGTCTGGGCGATCCCACCACCATGCAGCTGGCCATCCAGGAGGCGGGCCTGCCGCGCATCGTGCTCTCCGCGGCGGCCGGCGCCGCCGGCAAGGTCGCCGGCAAGCGCGGTGTGTTCTACAACGTGGTGGGCGGCAACGTCCGCGCGATCGACGGGCCCACCTCCTACTCCACGTTCCCGGCCAACGTCTCGGCCAAGCTGCCGCCGGCCGAGCCGGACCGGGTGGCCGCCGAGGTCTCGGCGATGATCCGGGCGGCGGACATCCCGGCCTGGGCGAAGGCCTCCTTCGCCGGCACCGTCGTGATGGACGCCAACGACATCGGCCGCAACGCCCTCGGCAAGGACACGGCCGCGTCGGCCGCCGTCCTCGAGGCCGCCTTCGCGGACAACCCGCTGGGCCAGGGCCGCGAGCGCACCCCGCTGGCCGTCGTCGTGCGAATGGAGTGAGCCGTGCTGCTCTCCGACCGCGACATCCGCGCCGAGCTCGACTCCGGGCGCGTCGGCCTGGACCCCCTCGACCCGGCGATGGTCCAGCCCGCGTCCGTGGACGTGCGCCTGGACCGGTACTTCCGGCTCTTCGACAACCACCGGTACGCGCACATCGACCCGCGCCAGAAGCAGGACGAGCTGACCCGGCTGGTGGAGGTGGACCCGGACGAGGCGTTCATCCTGCACCCGGGGGAGTTCGTGCTCGGCTCCACCTATGAGCAGGTCACCCTGCCGGACGACCTCGCCGCCCGCCTCGAAGGCAAGTCCTCGCTGGGCCGGCTGGGCCTGCTGACGCACTCGACCGCCGGGTTCATCGACCCCGGGTTCTCCGGGCACGTCACGCTCGAGCTGTCCAACGTGGCCACGCTGCCCATCACGCTGTGGCCGGGGATGAAGATCGGCCAGCTGTGCTTCTTCCGGCTCTCCTCGGCGGCCCAGTCGCCGTACGGCACCGGGGCCAACCAGAACCGGTACCAGGGTCAGCGCGGGCCCACGGCCTCCCGGGCGCACCGCGACTTCCACCTCACCCGCATCGAGCGATGACCGGCGCCGCGCTCCCGCCGGTCGCCTCCGCCGCCCCGCGTCGCCAGGTGGCCGCGTGGGCGCTGTGGGACTGGGGCTCGGCCGCGTTCAACGCGGTCATGGTCACCTTCGTGTTCGGCACCTACCTGGCCTCGGACGCGTTCGGGCCGGACGAGCGGGGCACGGCCTGGCTCTCGACGGCGATGGCGGTGGCCGGCGTCGTCATCGCGGTCACCGCGCCCGTGCTGGGCCGGCGCGCGGACGGCGCGGGCCGGCGCCGCCTCTGGCTGGGGGTGACCACCGGCGCCGTGATCGTGTGCACAGCGGCCTGCTTCTGGGTCACCCCGGAGGAGTCCTCGCTGCTGCTGGGCGTCACCCTGATCGCCCTGGGCACGGTGTTCTTCGAGTTCGCGGAGGTGCAGGTCAACGCGATCCTCGTGCACATCTCGACGCCGGCCACGATCGGCCGGATCTCGGGCATCGGCTGGGGTGCGGGCTATCTCGGTGGCATCCTGCTGCTGCTGATCGTGTTCGTGGGCTTCGTCTCGGGGGACGCGCACTGGTTCGGCGTCACGGAGGACGCGGCGCTGAACATCCGGGTGGTCGCGCTCGTGGCCGCCGCGTGGTTCCTCGTGTTCGCGATCCCCGTGCTGGTGGCCGTGCCGGACCCGGCCCCCGCCCCGGCGGCGGACGGCGGGCCGCGCCGTGAGTCGGTGCTGGGCTCCTACCGCGAGCTCGGGGCCACGCTGGCCCGGATGTGGCGCGAGGACCGGAACACGCTGTGGTTCCTCGTGGCCTCGGCGGTGTTCCGCGACGGCGTGGGCGCGGTGTTCGTCTACGGCGCCATCCTGGGCACCACGGTCTACGGGCTGGCGGCCTCGGACGTGGTCCTGTTCGCGATCGCGGCCAACGTGGTGGCCGCCCTGGGCGCCTTCGTGGGCGGGCGGCTCGACGACGCAGTCGGCCCGCGCCGGGTGATCCTCGGTTCGCTGGCCGCCATGGTCCTCGTGGCCGGGGCGCTGTTCTTCGCCTCGGGCACCCTCGCGTTCTGGGTCGGCGGGCTGGCGCTGTGCCTGTTCGTGGGCCCGGTGCAGTCGGCCTCGCGCGCGTTCCTGGGCCGGCTCACCACGCCGCGGACGGCGGGCGAGGTGTTCGGGCTGTATGCCACCACGGGCCGCGCGGTCGGGTTCATCACGCCCGCGCTCGTGACGCTCGCGCTCGCCCTGCACCCGGACAACCGGGTGGTCATCCCCGTGATCGCCGTCGTGCTCGTGGCCGGCGGGCTGCTGTTCGCCCGGGTCACGGAGCCGATCACGCGGAGCGCGGAATCGGTCCGCTGACCCCGGGTGGGGCGCATCCCTCCGCTAGGCTGGACCGTACCCCCGCCCGTGCCTGACGAAGGGACCGCATGCTCGTCATCCTGACCGCGCTCTTCGTCGTCGCGCTCGCCGCCCCGGTGATCTTCCGGTGGACGGGACGTCAGGGGTTCTATCTGCTCGCCGCCGCCCCCGCGGCGGGCTTCGTCTGGCTGCTCACCCAGCTGCCGCACGTGTTCGCGCTGCAGGAGGCGCTCGACGCCGGCCGGCCGGTCCCGGCCTCGGCGGCGCACCTGGACCGCGCCGTGCCGTGGGTGCCGTACCTCGAGATCGAGCTCGCGTTCCGCATGGACGTGCTGGCCGCGTTCATGTCCCTGATCGTGCTGGGAGTCGGCGCGCTGGTCCTGGCCTACTGCGCCCGCTACTTCCGGGAGCACGAGCCGCGCAACGCGGTGTTCGGCGGGCAGCTGCTGGCGTTCGCCGGCGCGATGTTCGGGCTCGTCACCACGGACGACCTGATGGTGCTCTACACCTTCTGGGAGATCACGTCCGTCCTGTCCTTCCTGCTGATCGGCTACTCGGGCCACCGCATCTTCGCCCGCCGCTCCGCCATCACCGCCCTGATCGTCACCACGTTCGGCGGCCTGGCCATGCTCGCGGGCCTGATCATGCTGGCCCACTTCGCCGGGTCCTGGCGGATCTCCGGGGTCCTCGAGGCCGCCCCCGCCCTCATGGCCGACGCCGGGCTGCGCGGGCTGCTCGAGGTCGCCGTCGCGCTCGTGCTGATCGGCGCCCTGACCAAGTCGGCCCAGGCGCCGTTCCACTTCTGGCTCCCGGCCGCCATGGCCGCGCCCACCCCCGTGTCCGCGTACCTGCACGCGGCGGCCATGGTGAAGGCCGGCGTGTTCCTCGTGGCCCGCCTGGCCCCGGAGTTCCACGACCTCACGTCCTGGCAGATCCTGGTGCTCGGCGTCGGCCTGTGGACCCTGGTGCTCGGCGGCTGGCGCGCCCTGCGGCAGACGGACGTCAAGCTCGTGCTCGCCTACGGCACGGTCTCCCAGCTCGGCTTCCTCATGGTGGCCAACGGCCTGGGCACCCGGGACGCGGCGATGGCCGGGCTCGCCATGCTCCTGGCCCACGCGGTGTTCAAGGCGCCGCTGTTCATGATCGTCGGCATCATCGACCATGAGGCCGGCACCCGCGACCTGCGCAAGCTCTCCGGCATCGGGCGGCGCCATCCGGTCCTGGCCGCCGTCGCCGTGGCGGCGGGGCTGTCCATGGCCGGGCTGCCCCCGCTGTTCGGCTTCGTGGCCAAGGAGTCCGTGCTCGAGTCGCTGGCCGCCCACGGGGCCGCCCACGGCGGCGTGTGGGCCTGGAGCCCGCTCGTGGTCATGGCCCTGGGCTCGGTGCTCACCTTCGCCTACACGTGGCGCTTCCTCTGGGGCTGCTTCGCCGTCAAGCGGGACGAGGCGGGCGAGACGGTGCCGGAGACGCAGTTCCACACCCGCGTCACCACCCTCGAGCTGGCCCCGGCCGCGCTGCTCGCGCTCGTCGGCCTCGTGCTCGCCTTCCTGCCCGGCCCGGTGGAGGGGATCATCACCGCCCACACGGGCTCCCTGCCGCCGCTGGACCCGGCGGAGAAGCCGGCCTACCTGGCCCTGTGGCACGGCTGGACGCCCATCCTCGCCCTCTCCGCGGGGATCTGGGTGCTCGGCGCGCTGCTCGCCCTTGCCCGCCGCCCGTTCGAGGCGCTTCAGGAGCGCACCGAGTCCCCCCTGGACGCCGCCCGCGGATACCGCCGGCTCATCGGCTACGTGGACGAGACGGCCGTGTGGGTCACGGGCCGCACCCAGACCGGCTCGCTGCGCCGCTACCTGGCCATCATCCTCACGACGGCGGCCGGCCTGCCCGTCGCCTTCCTCCTGTTCCCCGTCGGGCGGGAGGACCGCGTCCTGGCCACCGCGTTCCTCGACGGGGACATCATCGGGGCGGAGAGCCCGGCGCAGCTGGTCATCGTCCTGATGATCGCCGTGGCCACCGTGTTCGCCGTCCGCGCCCGCCGCCGCTTCAAGGCGATCATGCTGGTGTCCGTGACCGGCTACGGCGCCGCCGCCCTGTTCGCCCTGCGCGGCGCCCCGGACCTCGCCATCACCCAGGTGCTCGTGGAGACCATCATCCTGGTCACCCTCATCCTGGGCCTGCGCGTGCTGCCGCCGGACTGGTACGACCGCCGCACCGGCTCACGGCGGCTGGGCCGCCTGGCCGTGGCCGTCGGGTTCGCGCTGACCATGATGTGGATCGCCGCCACCGCGCTGGCCGCCCGCACCGCCGAGCGCATCTCGCTGCCCATGCCGGAGCTCGCCTACACGGACGGCTACGGCGCCAACGCCGTGAACGTCACCCTCGTGGACATCCGCGCGTGGGACACGTGGGGCGAGATCACCGTGCTGGCCGCCGCCGCCACCGGCGTGGCCTCCCTGATCTTCCTGCAGCACCGCGACGGGCGCACCCGCAGCATCGACGACGTCGCCCCCGGCTCCGTCGGCAACTTCGGCGCCGACTCCTCGCTCGGGGCCCGCGAGCTGTCCGTCGTGCGCAGCTTCGCTGTGGACGATCGCAAGGGCCAGTGGCTCGTGGCCGGCCACACGATGGCCCCCGAGCGGCGCTCGATCATCCTCGAGGTCGTCACCCGCTTCATGTTCCCGATCATGATGCTGCTCTCCGTCTACCTGCTGCTGGCCGGGCACAACACCCCCGGCGGCGGCTTCGCCGGCGGCCTGCTCGCGGGCCTGGCCCTGACCCTGCGGTTCCTGGCCGGCGGCCGGTACGAGCTGCAGGAGGCCTCCGTGATCCCGGCCGGGCCCATGATCGGCCTGGGCCTGGCGATCGCCACGCTCACCGGGATCGCCCCGCTCTTCTTCGGCGGGCAGATCCTGCAGTCCTATGTGGTGGAGTTCACCGACCTGCCGCTGTTCGGCGACGCCCTCAAGCTGGTCTCGGCCACGGCGTTCGACATCGGCGTGTACCTCGTGGTGGTCGGGCTCGTGATCGACGTGCTGCGCTCGCTCGGCGGTGAGGTGGACCGCCGGGGCGAGGAGGCCCGCCGCGCCCGCCTGCGCGCCGCGGCCCGCCGTCGTCATCCGCGCATGCCCACCCCGTCCACCCCCGACGCCCCGGAGGCCGCCCGATGATGACCGTCGACCTGGCCCTGCTCCTGGCCATGGGCGTGATGTTCGCCGGGGGGATCTACCTGGTGCTCGAGCGCAGCCTGACCCGCATCCTGCTGGGGATCATGCTGATCAACAACGGCGCCATCATGCTGCTGTTCCTCTCCTCCGGCGGCGTCGGCCTGGCCCCGCTGTTCGTGCGCGGCCGGGACCCGCACGAGTACGCGGACACCCTGCCGCAGGCGCTGATCCTCACCGCGATCGTGATCGGCTTCGCCGTGGTCGCGTTCCTGACCGCCATGATCTACCGCTCGTGGCTGCTCATCCGCGAGGACGAGGTCGAGGTGGACGCGGAGGACGTCAAGATCGCCCGGATGCCCGCCTGGGACGCGGAGGACGACGCGGAGCTCGTGGAGGAGTCCTCCGAGTTCCTGGACGACGCCGCGGACCCCAACGCCCACTACGAGCACACGACGCAGGCACGGCCCCAGGTGCAGCACGCCACGCCCGCCCCCCAGGCGCCCACCGGATCCGGGGCAGCGTCCCGCGGCCGCCGTCCCGAGGGCGGGGAGCGCGCATGAGCATCGGTTCCGTCCCCCTGACCGACCTGGCCCCGCTGGCCGTCATGATCCCCGTGCTCGGCGCGGCCGTGACCTTCATGCTCGTGCGCCGCCCCCGCGCGCAGATCACCGTCACGGTCTCCGCGCTCGTGCTCACCCTCGTGCTGGACGCGCTGCTGCTGGCCGCGGTCTGGGACACCGGGGTCGCGGCCGTCCACCTCGGCGGCTGGCCGGCCCCGCTGGGCATCGCCCTCGTGGTGGACCGGCTCTCGGCCCTCATGCTCGTGGTGTCCGCGCTGGTCACCCTGGCGGTGCTGCTGTACGCCTCGGCGCAGGGGCTGATCAACCGGGACGAGGGCGGGCCGGTCTCGATCTTCCACCCCACGTTCCTGATCCTCGTGGCGGGGGTGTCCAACGCGTTCCTCGCCGGCGACCTGTTCAACCTCTACGTGGGCTTCGAGATCCTCCTGACGTCCTCCTACGTGCTGCTGACCATGGGGGGCACCGCCCAGCGCATCCGCGCGGGCATCACCTACGTGGTGGTCTCCGTGCTCTCCTCGGTGGTGTTCCTGATCGCGATCGCGATGATCTACGCGGCCACCGGCACCGTGAACATGGCGGACCTGGCCGTGAAGCTGGGCGAGCTGCCCACCGACGTGCAGATGGTCCTGCACGTGCTGCTCCTGGTGGGCTTCGGCATCAAGGCGGCCGTGTTCCCGCTGTCCTTCTGGCTGCCGGACTCGTACCCCACCGCGCCCGCCCCGGTGACCGCGGTGTTCGCGGGCCTGCTCACCAAGGTGGGCGTGTACGCGATGATCCGCACCGAGACGCTGCTCTTCCCGGGGGAGCACGTCAACGCGCTCCTGCTCGTGGTGGCCGCGCTGACCATGGTGGTGGGCATCCTCGGCGCGCTGGCCCAGACGGACATCAAGCGCATCCTGTCCTTCATCCTCGTCTCCCACATCGGCTACATGATCTTCGGCCTGGGCCTGGCCACGGAGGCGGGGCTGGCGGCCACCGTGTACTATGTGGCCCACCACATCACCGTGCAGACCGCGCTCTTCCTCGTCACGGGCCTGATCGAGAACCGCGCCGGCACCGCGAACATCGACCGCCTCGGGTCCCTGGCGAAGGTCTCCCCGTTCGTGAGCGTCCTGTTCCTCGTGCCCGCGCTCAACCTCGGCGGCATCCCGCCGTTCTCCGGCTTCCTCGGCAAGGTCGGCCTGCTGCGCGGCGGCGTCGAGCAGGCCACGCCCCTGGCGTACACGCTGGTGGGCGTGTCCCTGCTCGTGTCCCTGCTGACCCTGCTCGTGGTGGTGCGCGTGTGGACCCGCGCGTTCTGGCGCCGCGTCGAGGACGTGGAGCACCCGCCCGCCCAGCTCGTGGCCGCCTACGAGCGGGCCGTCGCCCGTGGCGAGCGCCCCCGCCCGCTCGAGCCGGGCCTCGTGCTGCCCACCACGGCGCTCGTGGGCCTGACGCTGGTGTTCACGGTGGCCGCCGGTCCGCTGTTCGCCCTGGCCGACGAGGCCGCCACGGACATGCTCGACCGCTCGCCCTACATCGCGGCGGTGCTCGACGACGCCGCGGCGGAGCGGGCCGCGGCCACCCTCAGCGTCGACCCGACGGAGGTGCACGATGCCCGGAAGTGACTCCGCCCGCCGCGACGTGGTGCGCCCCGACCGGGTCCGGGGCATCGTGGCCCAGTGGCCGCTGATCCTCGTGATGGTGGCCGTGTGGTGCGCCCTGTGGCAGGACTTCGCCCCGCACGTGGCCCTGGCCGGCCTCGCCTTCGCGCTGCTGATCCTCGGGCTCTTCCCGATGCCGAGCATCCCGTTCAGCGGCCGTCTGAACCCCTGGTGGTCCCTCGTGTTCACGGTGCGGTTCCTCGTCGACGTCGTGCGCGCCTCGGTCAACGTGACCGGGGTGGTGCTGCTGCGTGGCCGCCGCGCCCGCGGCTCGATCGTGGGCGTCCCGCTGCGCAGCCACGACGACCTCATCATCACGCTCGTCAGCCACGCCCTGGTCCTGGTGCCGGGCTCGATCGTGCTGGACGTGGACCGGGTCCGCTCCGTCCTGTACCTGCACGTGCTCGACGCGACCACGGACGAGGACGTGGAGGGCTTCCGCGCCAAGGCCCTCGACGTGGAGGCGGGCATCATCCGCGCCGTCGGCACGCGTGAGGACCTCGAGCTGGTCCGCCGCTTCCCGAGTTCGGCGCCCCCCGCCGCCCGCCCCCCGAAGGAGGAGGCCTGATGGACCCCATGGACCTGGCCACGTGGGCCGGCGGGGCGCTGCTCGTGGTCGGCGCCGTCGGTGCGCTCTACCGGATCGTGCGCGGCCCCTCGCTGCTGGACCGGGCGGTCGCCACGGACGTGCTGCTCGTGGTGTTCTCCGGGATGCTCGTCCTGGAGATGGCCGCGCACCGCCACACCCACCACGTGGTCCTCGTGGTGCTGGCCGCCACCGTCGGCTTCGTCGGCTCGGTGACGGTGGCGCGCTTCGCGGAGGACCGGCGCCCGGACCACTCGCTCGAGGACCAGGCGCGCGTGCCCGGCACCACGGACGTGCCGGGCGGGGAGGAGGGCCGATGACCGACACCGCCACGCTCCTGGACTGGCTGGCCGCGTTCCTGCTCGTCAGCGGCGCCTTCTTCTCCCTGGTGGCCGGCGTGGGCCTGTTCGTGCTGCCGGACCTGCTGGCCCGCATGCACGCCGCCGCCAAGCCGCAGGTCCTCGGCCTGCTGCTCATGCTCGCCGGGCTGGGGATCGTGTGGCGGTCGTGGGTGTGGCTGCCCGTGCTGTTCCTGGCGTGGATCACCCAGATGGTCACGGCCCCGGTGGCCTCCCACCTGGTGGGCCGCACGGGCTACCGCACCAAGCACGCCCGCCGTGAGCTGCTGCACCGGGACGAGCTGGCCGCCGTCGGCCGTCGGGCCGAGCCCCCGGCGCGGGAGCAGTCAGCAACCACGGCGTTCAGGCCCGCTGCCCCCCGACTCCTTCTTTCACGTAGCGCGGCTGGGCCGTACGTCCCCCATATGAGCTCGGG
>NZ_RBLN01000065.1:0-9459 GCF_003989405.1 Micrococcus sp. HSID17227
GGCCCGGACGGCGGCGTCGCCGCGCACTACGGTCGTCCCCTGCCCGAGCAGCGCGCCCTCGCCCGGGGCCGCGCCCTGGTCGACCTCTCCCACCGCGCCGTGCTCTCCGTGTCCGGCCCGGACCGGCTGAGCTGGCTGCACACGCTCGGCACGCAGCACGTCGAGACGCTGCCCCCCGGCACGAGCACCGAGATCCTCTTCCTCGACGTGCAGGGGCGGATCGAGCACGCCGCCCACCTCCTCGAGGACGGCGCCGCGGCCTGGCTCGTCACGGACCGCGAGGACGGCCCGGGCCTGGCCGCGTGGCTCACCTCGATGCGCTTCTCCCACGACGTCACGCTGCGGGACCACACCGCTGCGGTCGCCGTCGTGGGTGCCACCGCGCCCGTGCCCGGCTGGGAGGACCGCACCGTGTGGCTGGACCCGTGGCCCCGCGTCGGGGCGGGCGGCTGGGCCTACACGGCCGATCCGGATCCCGAGGCCCACCCGGGGGCGGACTGGGCCTGGCGCGAGTACCTCGTCACCCGGGCCGACCTCGAGGCCACCGTCCGCGCACTCGGCACGGGCGCGCTCGCGGGCTGGTCCCTGGCGGGCACGACGGCGGCCGGCCGGGAGCGGCAGGACCGTCGGCGCCCGTTCGGGGGTGCGGACCGGGACCCGGCCACGGTGTCCACCGTGTTCGGCCGACTGATCCGCGATCGCGGCTGGTCCACCCCCGTGGCGGTCGGCTCCGTGCTCACCCGCTGGGCCGAGCTGGTGGGGCCGGAGATCGCGCTGCACTGTCGCCCGGAGAGCTTCGAGGACTCCGTGGTGCGGGTCCGGACGAGCTCCACCGCGTGGGCCACGCAGCTGCGCCTGATGAGCCCCGTGCTCCTGCAGCGCTTCGACGAGGCGCTCGGGCCCGGCGTCGTGACCCGCATCGAGGTGGCGGGGCCCCAGGCCCCGAGCTGGCGCAGGGGGCCGCGCACCGTGCGCGGCGGACGCGGGCCGCGCGACACCTACGGCTGAGTCCGCGGCCATCCGCGCGGCGCCCGACGACGACCCGGACGCGGCGAGGCCATGGGCGCCGCTCTAGCGCGGTCACAGGGTCGGTGACGGCCCGGGAGGCATAGGCGGTCTCCTGCGCGCGTCCTGAGCCGTGTCCCTGGCCGCTGAGCGGGTGTTCTCCCGCGGCGGACCCCCGTCGATGCGGGCCCTCGGGGTGTCAGGCGGTACACTGGGACCAGTGAGAGGGGGCCGGCCGTCGTCCGTCCCCCGCCCCCGTGGATCTGCGGGAGCGTGTCGCGTGCCGGTCCTGTCCGGGCGGCGTCGCGCGCCTGCGCGCGGGTCGACCCTGCCGCCGACGTCCGAGGAAGTGAGCCACCCGTGGTTGACGCCATGCCCGAGAACCCCGCGGAGGAGCCGACCGCCGCGTCGGCCGCGCCGAACCCGGAGGCCGTGCCGGACGCCGTCGGGCAGCCCGAGGCCCCGGTGAAGGACCGGAAGGTGCCCGGTGAGTACGGCGCCAGCGCCATCACCGTGCTCGAGGGCCTCGAGGCCGTCCGCAAGCGCCCCGGCATGTACATCGGCTCCACCGGCCCGCGGGGCCTGCATCACCTCGTGTACGAGGTCGTGGACAACTCCGTGGACGAGGCGCTGGCCGGCTACGCCACCGGCATCGACGTCACGCTGCAGGCCGACGGCGGCGTGCGCGTGGCGGACGACGGCCGCGGCATCCCCGTGGACCTGCACCCCACCGAGGGGAGGCCGACCGTCGAGGTCGTCATGACGATCCTGCACGCCGGCGGCAAGTTCGGCGGCGGCGGCTACGCCGTCTCGGGCGGCCTGCACGGCGTGGGCATCTCCGTGGTCAACGCGCTCTCCCGCCGCGTGGACACCGAGGTCCGCCGTCAGGGGCACGTGTGGCGCATGTCCTTCGCGGACGGCGGCGTGCCCCAGGGCGAGCTGGTCAAGGGTGAGGCCACGGACGCCACGGGCACCGTGCAGACGTTCTACCCGGACGCGGAGATCTTCGACTCGATCGAGTTCGACTACGAGACCCTGCGCGCCCGCTTCCAGCAGATGGCCTTCCTCAACAAGGGCCTGCGCATCACCCTCACGGACGAGCGCGTCCAGGAGTCCAACGAGGTCGTCGACGACGAGATCGCGGGCGAGGGCGCCGCCGGCGAGGACGTCGCGGAGAACGGCCTGGCGGAGGACACGGAGCAGGAGCCCCAGCGCCGCTCCGTCACCTACCTGTACGAGAACGGCCTGCTCGACTACGTCCAGCACCTCAACTCCGCCAAGAAGGTCGAGTACGTCCACGACGACGTCATCGCCTTCGAGGCCGAGGACTTCTCGGACGGCCGCTCCATGGCCGTCGAGGTGGCCATGCAGTGGACCTCCGCCTACTCGGAGTCCGTGCACACCTACGCGAACACGATCAACACCCACGAGGGCGGCACCCACGAGGAGGGCTTCCGCGCCGCGCTGACCTCCTTGGTCAACCGGTACGCGCGGGAGAAGGAGATCCTCAAGCCCAAGGAGGACAACCTCTCGGGCGAGGACATCCGCGAGGGCCTGACCGCCGTGATCTCTGTGAAGCTCTCCGAGCCGCAGTTCGAGGGCCAGACCAAGACCAAGCTCGGCAACTCCGAGGCCCGCGGGTTCGTGTCCAAGGCGGTCACGGACCACCTCGGCGACTGGTTCGAGCGCAATCCGGGGCCGGCCAAGGAGATCATCCGCAAGGCCATCATGGCCTCGCACGCCCGCCTGGCCGCCCGCAAGGCCCGGGACAACGCCCGCCGCAAGTCCCCGCTGGAGTCCTTCGGCATGCCCGGCAAGCTGGCCGACTGCTCCTCGAAGGACCCCGAGCGCTGCGAGGTGTACATCGTGGAGGGCGACTCCGCCGGCGGTTCGGCCAAGCAGGGCCGCAACCCGGAGACGCAGGCCATCCTGCCGCTGCGCGGCAAGATCCTGAACGTGGAGCGCGCCCGCCTGGACAAGGCCCTCGGCAACGCCGAGATCCAGTCGATGATCACGGCGTTCGGCACCAACATCGGCGAGGAGTTCGACATCTCCAAGCTGCGGTACCACAAGATCGTGCTCATGGCGGACGCGGACGTGGACGGCCAGCACATCACCACGCTCCTGCTGACCGTGCTGTTCCGGTACATGCGCCCGCTCATCGAGGCCGGCCACGTGTTCCTCGCGCAGCCGCCGCTGTACCGCATCAAGTGGTCCAACGCCCCGCACGACTACGTGTTCTCGGACGAGGAGCGCGACGCCGCCGTCGAGGCCGGCCTGGCCAAGGGCTGGCGCTACCCCAAGGACAACGGCGTGCAGCGCTACAAGGGCCTGGGCGAGATGAACTACCAGGAGCTGTGGGACACCACCATGGACCCGGAGCACCGCACCCTGCTGCAGGTGACCATGGAGGACGCCGCCGCCGCGGACGCCGTCTTCTCCATGCTGATGGGCGAGGACGTGGAGTCCCGCCGCAGCTTCATCCAGCAGAACGCCAAGGACATCCGCTTCCTGGACGTCTGAGCCGGACCCGCAGACCTGCCTGAGTCGACCACCCTCCCCGCCTGAGGGGAGCACGAGAGGACCCGCGTGAGCGACGAGACCACCCCCCAGACCCCGGACGAGCCCGTCGAGGGCGCCCCGACCCCGCAGCCCCCGCAGACCGGCCTGGACATCGAGGTGGAGCACTACGTGCTCCCCGAGGGCGCCGCCGACAAGGTCGAGCCCGTCGACCTCGAGTCGGAGATGAAGCGCTCGTACCTGGACTACGCGATGGCCGTGATCGTCGGCCGCGCGCTGCCGGACGTGCGCGACGGCCTCAAGCCCGTGCACCGTCGCGTGCTCTACGCGATGTACGACGGCGGCTACCGCCCGGACCGCGCGTTCAACAAGTCCGCCCGCGTGGTGGGCGACGTGATGGGCAACTACCACCCGCACGGCGACACCGCGATCTACGACGCCCTCGTGCGCCTCATCCAGGACTGGGTCCAGCGCTACCCGCTGGCGCTCGGCCAGGGCAACTTCGGCTCCCCGGGCAACGACGGCGCGGCCGCCCAGCGCTACACCGAGACCAAGATGGCCCCGCTGGCCATGGAGATGGTCCGGGACATCGACGAGGACACCGTCGACATGCAGGACAACTACGACGGCAAGCAGCAGGAGCCCGTCGTCCTGCCCGCCCGGTACCCGAACCTGCTGGTCAACGGCTCCTCGGGCATCGCCGTCGGCATGGCCACGAACATCCCGCCGCACAACATGCGCGAGGTGGCCGCGGGCGTGCAGTGGTACCTCGAGCACCCCGAGGCCACTCGCGAGGAGCTGCTCGAGGCGCTCCTGGCCCGCGTGCACGGCCCCGACTTCCCCACGGGCGCCCAGATCCTGGGCCGCAAGGGCATCGAGGAGGTCTACCGGACCGGCCGCGGCCCCATCACCATGCGCGCCGTGGTCAACGTGGAGGAGATCCAGGGCCGCACGTGCCTCGTGGTCACCGAGCTGCCCTACATGACCAACCCGGACAACCTGGCCGCGAAGATCGCGGAGATGGTGCGGGACGGCAAGATCAGCGGCATCGCGGACATGCGCGACGAGACCTCCGGCCGCACCGGCCAGCGCCTGGTGATCGTGCTCAAGCGCGACGCCGTCGCCAAGGTGGTGCTGAACAACCTCTACAAGCACACCGAGCTGCAGTCGAACTTCTCGGCCAACATGCTCGCGCTCGTGGACGGCGTGCCGCGCACCCTGTCCCTGGACGGCTTCGTGCACCACTGGGTGAAGCACCAGATCGACGTGATCGTGCGCCGCACCGCGTTCCGCAAGCGCAAGGCCGAGGAGCGCGCGCACATCCTGCGCGGTCTGCTCAAGGCCCTGGACATGCTGGACGAGGTCATCGCGACCATCCGCCGCTCGGCCTCGGCGGACGTGGCCCGCGAGGCCCTCAAGGAGCTCCTGGACATCGACGACGTCCAGGCCCAGGCCATCCTGCAGATGCAGCTGCGCCAGCTCGCTGCCCTGGAGTCCCGGAAGATCCAGGACGAGTACGACGACCTCATGGCGAAGATCGCCGAGTACAACCGGATCCTGGAGTCCCCGCAGCGTCAGCGCGAGGTCATCTCCGAGGAGCTCGCCGAGATCGTGGCCAAGCACGGCGACGACCGCCGCACCGAGATCATGGCCGGCTTCGACGGCGACATGTCCATCGAGGACCTGATCCCCGAGGAGGAGATGGTCGTCTCCATCACCCGCGGCGGCTACGTCAAGCGCACCCGGATCGACCAGTACCGGTCCCAGGCGCGCGGCGGCAAGGGCGTGCGCGGGGCGACGCTGCGCGGCGACGACGTCGTCGAGCACTTCCTCACCGTGTCCACGCACCACTGGCTGCTGTTCTTCACGAACTTCGGCCGCGTGTACCGCATCAAGACGTACGAGCTGCTCGAGGCCGGCCGCGACGCGAAGGGCCAGCACGTGGCCAACCTGCTCGCGTTCCAGCCGGACGAGCGGATCGCCCAGATCCAGCCGCTCGTGGACTACGGCCGGGCCCCGTACCTCGTGCTCGCCACGCGCGGCGGCCTCGTGAAGAAGACGCCGCTGCTGGACTACGACACGAACCGCACCGCCGGCCTGATCGCGATCAAGCTGCGCGAGGGGGACGAGCTGGTCTCGGCCCGCGTGGTCTCACCCGACGACGACCTCATCCTGATCTCGCACAAGGGCCAGTCCCTGCGGTTCACCGCCACGGACGAGGCGCTGCGTCCCATGGGCCGTGCGACCTCGGGCGTGACCGGCATGAAGTTCCGCGACGACGACTCCCTGCTGACGATGGACGTGGTGGAGGAGGACGGCTACGTCTTCACCGTCACGGACGGCGGCTTCGCCAAGCGCACCCACGTGGACGAGTACCGCCTGCAGAACCGCGGCGGCCTCGGCATCAAGGTCGCCAAGCTCGTGGACGACCGCGGCGAGCTCGCCGGCGGTCTCGTGGTGCGCGAGGACCAGGAGGTCCTCGTGGTGATGGCCTCGGGCAAGGTGGTGCGCTCCGCCGTCGCCGGCGTGCCGGCCAAGGGCCGCGACACGATGGGCGTGATCTTCGCCAAGCCGGACAAGCGGGACCGGATCGTCGCCGTCACCCTGAACAATGAGCAGGAGATGGAGGCGAAGGCGGACGCCGAGGCCGAGGCGGGGCCGGATGTACCCTTGGACGCAGACATCGACCCGACCGACCCCGTAGCCGCACCGGAGGACGCCCTGACGCAGGACGCCGGTGAGGGTGCAGACGGAGGAGAGCAGTGAGCACGTCCGCGTCGTCGCGTCCCGGCCAGGGGCGGAGCACCGGGAAGGCCGCCGAGCCGCGGTCCGGCCGCCCGGTGCGCAAGGCCAGCGGGTCCTCGCAGGAGGACCTGGTCCGCGCCGTCCCGAAGGCCAAGGTGCGCCGCGCCCGCCTGGTCCTGACCCGGGTGGACCCGTGGTCCGTGCTGAAGCTGGCGTTCCTGCTCTCGGTGGCGCTGGGCATCCTCACGGTGGTGGCGGCGGTGGCGCTGTACTCGCTGTCCGACGTCCTCGGGATCTTCGACAGGGTCAACGACGTGATCGGCACCGTGCTCGGCTCCGAGGCCGGGCGCTACACCGTGGCGTCCCTGGCCCCGCTGAGCACCGTGACCTCGCTGGCCACCGTGCTGGCCGTGGTCAACGTCATCCTGCTGACCGCCCTGGCCACCGTGGCCGCGCTGCTCTACAACCTCTGCGCGAGCCTCGTGGGCGGCATCGGCGTCACGCTGACGGACGACTGAGCCGACCTTCGCCGACGCCCCGCGCGGATTTGCGCGGGGCGTCGGCGTTCCTGTACAGTCATCTCCTGTTGTGAACGGCGTCAGCCGTGAGCGACGGTGAGGGCGTATAGCTCAGGCGGTTAGAGCGCTTCGCTGATAACGAAGAGGTCCCAAGTTCAAGTCTTGGTACGCCCACTCCCACCACACAGAGCCCCGGTCCGCTGGGGCTCCGTTCGTCTCCGGAGGTCTTCCCATGGGTCGACTGGCACGCGTGGCCCTCGTGGTCAGCGCCGCGGCAGCCGCCTATGGGGCGCGTCTCTGGCGGGAGAACAGTGCGGGGAAGGACGTCTGGGCCACGGCCACGGACGACCTGCCGGAGGACGCCGACGGCGTCGAGCCGGCACCGGAGGACTGACCCGTCCTCACGGGGGCATGGCGCAATTGGTAGCGCACCTGCTTTGCAAGCAGGGGGTTAGGGGTTCGAGTCCCCTTGCCTCCACCGAAGAAGGGCCCGGGAGTCGTGAGATTCCCGGGCCCTTTCGTATGCCCAGGGTGGCCGCCGGCGCCGGCACCGTGGGCAGAAACCGGCGACCCGGGGGCTCCTGGGGCACAAACCGCAGGACTTCGGGCCCCGTGGGCAGAAGAGAGGGCGTTTCTGCCCACGGAGGGACGGGGATGGCCTGCCCCGAACCCCCGCCGCCGGACCCGCCCACCGTGCCCGCCGTCGTCGTGCGTGGTGTTGGATGGTCCGGTGAACACCACCATCGACACCCCGTCCCCCGACCGACCCGCCTCTGGGCAGGGCACTCCGGCCTACGCCCGGGTGCCCGCGAGCTACTACGACATCTTCGTGGGCGTCTTCATCGCCCTCCTGATCCTCTCCGGCGTCACCGCGGCCAAGCTCTTCTACGGCCCCACCGTCCCGGTCATCTCGGACCTCTTCTACGACGGCGGCCCCCTCATCTTCGACGGCGGCGCCTTCCTGTTCCCGTTCGCGTACATCGTCGGCGACATCCTCGCCGAGGTGTACGGCTGGCGCCGGGCCCGCCGCGCCATCGTCCTCGGCTTCGCGATGCTCGTGCTCGCCGCCCTCACCTACACAGTGGTCTCCTGGACCACGCCCGTCGAGGGCTTCGAGGTGTGGGACCAGGCCCTCGCGCCCATGCTGCGGATCACCGTGGCCGGCTTCGTCGCGTTCCTCGTGGGCTCCCTGCTCAACGCGTCCATCGTGGTCCGCCTCAAGGAGCGCATGAGGGAACGGCACGTGGCGTTCCGGCTCATCCTCTCGACCGTGGTCGGCCAGTTCTTCGACACCCTGATCTTCTGCACCATCGCCTACGCCGGCACCATCTCGCTGCTGGAACTGGCGAACTACACGGTGACCGGCTTCGCGTACAAGACTCTCGTGGAGATCCTCATCGTGCCGGTGACCCTGCTCGTCATCCGCGCCCTCAAGCGCCGGGAGCCCACCTACCGGGCACCCGGCTTCGAGATCCACCGCGACGACGATCCCGCCCTCGCCCCGGCCGCGTCCCGCTGACCCGCACGGGCCCCGGCGCGGCCGCGCCGGGGCCCGTCCGTCGCGCGCACCCCGCCCACCGGCTACCGTCGGTGCCATGGGCAAGGACCTCTTCGAGCACGAGCAGCAGCAGACCCTCAGCCGTGAGCAGGCCGCCGCACGCCTACGCGACCTCGCCGACCAGCTCTCCCGGCAGAACGAGGTGCGGGTCGAGCACGGCGGCCGTGACGTCGTCGTCACCGTCCCGGACCGCGTGGGCCTCGAGGTGGAGCTCGAGGTCGAGGACGGCGGCGACGCCGAGCTGGAGATCACCCTCAGCTGGTGACCGGCCCCGGGGCGGCCGCTGCCTCCCCGTGCTTCAGAACGTCCAGGGCTCCCCGGGGGCCAGACGCCGGTAGTCGGTCACGCCCTCGGCGAGCCCCGAGAGCACCCCGTCCACCACGCCCTTGCCGTCCTCGCTGAGGATGCCGTCGTGGATGGGGCGGGTGTGCGTCGCCGCGATGGCCCGCATCTGGTCCACCACGTCCGCGATGCGCAGCCACGGCGCCGCGGCGGGCAGCAGGAGCACCTCGACGTCGGCGTCCGGCACCGTGAACGAGTCGCCGGGGTGCAGCACGGCCCCGTCCACGAGGTAGGACACGTTGACCGGGCGCGGGACCTCGGCGTGGATCACCGCGTGCTCCCCGCCGAGCACCTCCACCCGGAAGCCGGCGGCCTCGAACGTCTCCCCGGGCACGGCCGTGTGCACGTGTCCGGCGTCGAGTCCCGCCTCCGCCAGCGGCCCCGTCAGATCCCGTGGCGCCCACACGTGCGCCTCCGTGCCGGCCACGGCCCTGGCCAGCTGCTCGGGGACCACGTGGTCCGGGTGGCCGTGCGTCACGAGGACGGCATCCGCGCCGTCCAGCACCGCCGCGTCGCTGAACGCGCCGGGGTCGAACGCGAGGCGCCGACCGGCCTTCTCGAGGCGGACGGCCGAGTGGCCGAAGAGGGTCAGGGTCGTGCTCATGCAGATCACTCCTCCGCCCGGCGTCGGGATCCCGGGCGCTCCCAGCCTCCCGCGCGCTCCCGGCGGTGGACAAGGCCCGCGCCCCGTTCGACGGCGGCCCACCGGCTCCCGCCCCGACCTGCGCCCGGACGCGCGCCGGCCCGGCTCGGCAGAGCACACGTCTGAAC
>NZ_RBLN01000066.1:0-9396 GCF_003989405.1 Micrococcus sp. HSID17227
CCCTCCTCCCGCCCGCGACGGAGGGCGGCGGCGACGCGCGGATCCGGCTCGTCGCCGACTGGACCGGCGACCGGGAGGCGGCCGAGGCGGCGCGGAGCGCGCTGCACGCGGCGCTCGGCGACACCCCCGACGTGGCGGTCTACGCTGGCCCCGTGGTGAGCGCCGGCGAGGTGGAGCTGCTGCCGTTCCTGCACGAACAGGCCGTGTCCGTGACCGCCCACCGGTTCGGCACGCCGGACCATCTGACCGAGGGGGTCCTGTGACCCCGAGGAGGAACCTCCGATGCATCTGATCCCCCGCACGATCTGGGTCGTCGCCCGCGCCCGCCGCCGCCCGCGCGCCGGACTCTGGGAGCCGACGACGCTGCCGATGCGCGCCCTGCCCACGGACGTGGACCTGGCCCTGCACGTCAACAACGGCCAGTACTTCGGGCTGTTCGACCTCGGCCGCTTCGACGCGATGGTCCGCACCGGCCTGTGGGACGAGATCCGCCGTCGCGGCTGGACGCCCGTGGTGCAGGCCGAGCAGATTGCGTTCCGCCGCTCGGTGACCCTGGGGCAGCGGTTCGACGTGGAGACGCGGATGATCGGCCTGGATGAGCGCGCGGTGTGGTTCGAGCAGCGCGTGGTGGTCGACGGCGACGTCGCGGTGCGCGCGTACATCTGCACGCGCCTGCGCAAGAAGGACGGCCGCCCCGTGGAGAACGACGAGGTCCGGGCGATCGCGGCGGCGGCCGGCCACGACCTCGCGGGGGAGCCGACGCTGCCGGAGTGGCTGCACGAGTGGCGGCGCAGCGTGGCCCTGCCGTCGGCCCGGACGCCCCTGCCCCACACGTGGGACCTCGACACAGTGCGGCGAGGATGAACGTTCGAGTGATATAGGGCACGATGGTCGGGTGAACAACAGACTCCTGATCGTCGCGACCCTCTCGCTGGCCGCGCTCGTCGTCGTGCTGGTGGCCGCCATCGGCGGCGGCGCGTGGTGGGTGCTGGCGGTGCTCCTGGTGGCGCTGCTCGTGCTCGCCGTGTGGGACATGACCCAGAAGCGGCACGCGATCCTCCGCAACTACCCCGTGCTCGGCCACATGCGGTACCTGCTGGAGTCGATCCGCCCCGAGATCCAGCAGTACTTCATCGAGCGCAACTTCGACGGCAAGCCGTTCGACCGGGACACCCGCTCGATCGTCTACGCCCGTGCGAAGGGACTGGACAGCCACAAGGCGTTCGGCACCGAGCGGGACACCTCGGAGATCGGCTACGAGTTCCTGTTGCACTCCACCGCCCCGGTCAACCCGCCGGAGGAGCCCCCCACGGTGCGGATCGGCGGCCCGGACTGCCGCCAGCCCGTGGACATCTCGCTGATGAACATCTCGTCCATGTCCTTCGGCTCCCTCTCCGCCAACGCCGTGGTCGCCATGAACAAGGGCGCCGGCCTGGGGGGGTTCATCCACGAGACCGGCGAGGGCGGCCTCACCAAGTACCACCGCGGCAACGGCGCGGACCTGTTCTGGGAGATCGGCTCCGGCTACTTCGGCTGCCGCAACGAGGACGGCACCTTCAGCCCGGAGAAGTTCGCCGAGAAGGCGGTGCTGCCCGAGGTCAAGGGCATCACCATCAAGATCTCCCAGGGCGCGAAGCCTGGCCTGGGCGGCATGCTGCCCAAGGAGAAGATCTCCCCCGAGATCGCCGAGGCCCGCGAGATCCCGATGGACAAGGACTGCCTGTCCCCGGCGTCCCACTCCGCGTTCCGCACCCCGCGCGAGATGGTCAAGTTCATCGAGCAGCTCCGTGAGCTCTCGGACGGCAAGCCGATCGGCATCAAGTTCTGCGTGGGCTCCCGCGTGGACGTGCTGGCCATGACCAAGGCCATCTGGGAGGAGCGGATCGCCCCCGACTTCATCATCGTGGACGGCTCCGAGGGCGGCACCGGCGCCGCCCCGCTCGAGTACTCGGACCGCGTGGGCACCCCGCTGACCGAGGGCCTCATGCTCGTGCACAACGCGCTCGTGGGCACCGGCCTGCGCCACATGATCAAGCTCGGCGCGGCCGGCAAGGTCGCCACCGGTTCGGACATCGTCAGGCGTCTGATCCAGGGCGCGGACTTCACCATGTCCGCCCGCGCGATGATGATGGCCACCGGGTGCATCCAGGCGCAGAAGTGCCACACGAACGAGTGCCCCGTGGGGGTGGCCACGCAGGACCCGCGTCTGATGCGCGCCCTCGACGTGGAGGACAAGGGCAACCGCGTCTTCAACTACCACCGCCTGACCGTGCGCGAGGCCGTGCAGATCATGGCGTCCATGGGTCTGACGCATCCGTCCCAGCTGAACACCCGCATGCTGCGCCGACGCGTGGACCACCTGAGCACCCGCTCGTACGCGTCCATCTACCACTGGCTGCGCACGGACGAGCTGCTCAACGACCCGCCTGCCGGCTGGGCCATGGACTGGGAGGAGGCGGACGCGGACCACTTCGGCGAGCACGCCCGCGTGGACTACCTCACCGAGCGCGACCCCGAGTGGCGCTCCGAGCTGCTGATCCCGGGCCGCGAGGCGGGCGGCGCCCCCGTGCAGGGCTCCCCCATCTCCGGGACGGGCTCCACGCTGGTCGACGCCCGGCAGACCGAGTCCGTGCCGCTGACGACGTCGCCGATGCCGCGCGTCAGCTCGCTGGGTGAGGGCGAGTCGCTGTGCACGCCCGGCGGCCGTCGTCGGGCCCCGCAGGATCCGGCACCCGCCGCCACCGCCGGCGAGACGCCCACCGACGAGAACGAGGGCCTGCCGGCGGAGGCCGGCGAGCGGCCCGAGCGCCAGGACGGCGAGGAGGTCACCCAGCGCGGGACCACCGGCCGCGTGGAGGGTGAGCACCGCGGCGAGGGCCGCGTCGGCTGACCTGTCCCCGCAGTCACCCCCGCTTTCGAGGCGGGAAATCCACCTCACACGACGCCCCCGGGCGCCCATGAAATAGATTTCCCGCCTCGTCGCGTGAGGGGTCGTAGCCTGGGGCCGTGACCCCGCCCGCCCCCGCCGCTCGCCGCCCCTCCGCGGCCCTGCTGTGGGTGCTGCTGGCGGCCATGGGCGCCGGCCCCCTGTTCAACTACGGCGTCTCCGCCTCCTCCACGGTCGTGATGGAGCGGCTCGACGTCACCTCGGGCCAGCTCGGCACCGTGATGACGGTCGTGTTCGCGGCGGCCGCCGTCACCTCCCTCGGCCTCGGCCGGGTCGCCGACCGCCTGTCCGCCCGCGCGCAGCTGAGCATCATCTTCGGCGGCACCGCCGCGGCGCTCGTGCTCGGCGCCGTCGCCCCGTCCCTGCCCGTGCTGTACGCGGCGGCCGCCGTCGCGGGCGTCACGCAGGCCATCTCCAACCCCACCACGAACCGGATCATCCGCACCGTGGTGCCGCCGGAGAGGCGCATCGGGTGGGTCGGGGTGAAGCAGTCCGGCGTCCAGGCGGCTCAGCTGGTCGGCGGCCTGTTCTTCCCGGCCGCGTCCCTCGCCCTCGGCTGGACGGGCGCCGCGTTGGGGGCCGCGGTGCTCACCGGGGCGCTCTGGGTGCTCGCCCTGGTCGCCGCCCCGCCGCTGCCCGGGGCGCCGCCGCCGGCCACCGGCCCCGTCGGCGGGCGACGACGGCGGGACACCTCGCCCCTGCCGGCCACGGTCTGGTTCTTCGCGGCGATCGCGTTCCTCACCGGCCTGGGCATGCAGGCCACGAACACGTACCTGCCGCTGTTCGCGGTCGAGACGCTGGGAATGACGCTCGTGGCCGGCGGCGCCGCGGCGGCCGTGTCCGGGGTGGTGGGGGTGCTCTCCCGGATCGGGTGGAGCCGGCGGATGAGTGCCGGAGACCGGCCCACCACCCTGCTGGCCGTGATCTGCCTGGGTGCGGTGGCCGGCGTCGTGGTGTTCCTCGCCGCGGACCTGCTGGACCTGCCGGCCCTGCTGTGGGTGGGCGCCGCGGTGCACGGCCTGACGGTGCTGGGCGCCAACGTGGTGATCAACGCGGGCCTGTTGAGCGAGGTGCCGGCCGAGCGGCTGGGCCGTGCGACCGGGGCGAACTCGATGGGCATGTACGCCGGCTTCGCCCTGGGCCCGCTGCTGATGGGCGTGCTGCGCGACGTCACGGGCGACTACCGGGCCGGCTTCGCGGTCGTCGCGGCCGGGTATCTGCTGGCCCTGGGCGTGGTGCTGCTGCTGCGTCGCCACGTGGGCCGGCGGGGCGTGGACGCCTGACACACGACGACGCCCCCGGTCCGTGTGGACCGGGGGCGTCGGAAGCCGTGCGTCAGGCGAAGATCAGAGCTTCGTCACGTTGGCGGCCTGGAGGCCCTTGGGGCCGTCCTGGGTCTCGAACTCGACGCGGTCGTTCTCCTGGAGCTCCTTGAAGCCGTTGCCCTGGATGGCGGAGAAGTGCACGAACACGTCCGCGGAGTTGTCCTCGGGGGCGATGAAGCCGTAGCCCTTCTCAGCGTTGAACCACTTGACAGTACCGACAGCCATGATGGTGTCCTTTCGATGTGCCCCCGCGGTGCGGTGGCGGTGTTGGACCGCGGCCCGGATGTGGGACGCGGGTGAAGCGGCGAGACTGAACCGCTTGCCCAACACTCATCGACGCCGGCGATGCCGGGCTGACGAGCAGTGAAGATGGCGGGATACAGCTTGATCAACTTCAGGCTCCATCATTGCACGGATCTCGCCGACCGGGAACCAGGGGCCCGATTGTTCACCTGGGGTTCGCTCAGAGCGCGCGCAGGCCGTGGAAGAGATTGCGGTGCAGGGCGGCCGGGGGAGCGGCGTCCGTGTGATCCGCGAAGGCCGTCACCTCCAGCAGCACCACCGTGTGGTCGCCCGCCGGGACCTCGGCGTGCACCCGCGTCTCGAGCCAGAGCGAGGAGCCCCCGATCAGCAGGGCGTCGTGCGGGCTGCGGTGCACGTCCAGACCGGCGAAGCGGTCGCCCTCGCGGGAGGCCAGCTGGCGGCACAGCGGCGTCTGGTCCGCCGCGAGCAGGGAGACGCCGATCGCCCCGGCCCGGCGCAGGCGCGGCCAGGTGCGGGAGCTGTTCTGCGCGGAGAAGGACACGAGGGCCGGCTCCCAGGAGATGCCCACGCCGAAGGACGAGGACACCATCACCTCGGGGACGCCGTCGGCGAGGCCCGCCAGCGCGACGACCCCGGTGGGGAATGCCGAGAGGCCGGAGCGGAGGTTGCCGAGGGACAGGTCGGTGTCCCACGCGGCGGTGTGGGGTTCGTGGGTCAGGGTCATGGCGCGCGTCCTCTTCCGATGACTGGCGCGGCTCCGCAGACGGCGGGAACGCGGATCGCCCGGATCCGCGGAGGCGCGGTACTTGCCCGTCGGGGTGTCCGAGGGGCCGAATCATCACCTGGAGCACCCCACTACTGCGTGAGAGGGTTGCCGTCCCGCCGGCCAGGGCCGTGAATGACGGGAACTCGTGATTCTGGGGATCAGCCTACGGAGGGGTCCGTGGGGTGGTCAAAGCGCGGCGGTCGCGCGGCGTCATCCGAGCTGCCCGATGTGATGCTTGACACACCGCGCATCGCCAGCCAGGATCAAGCCACTCGAGAGGGGGGACTCGAGACCGCAGCCCGCGGCCCCGCAATCGGTTCTCTGAGAGGGATCGGATCATGCGGATGGACATCGAGAAGAAGCGTGCGGCATTGTCGGCCGCCGTGGTCGTCGCGGCTCTCCTCGGTACCGCTATCTCGGGATGCTCCGCGTCCCCGGGCAGCGTCTCCTCCACCGCTGCGGCGTCCTCCGTCACCGTGACGTCAGCGGCCCCCTCGGCAACCCGGTCGGCCTCCGCCACCGGTTCGTCCGCGTCGTCACCCGCCGGTGAAGAAGCACTCCCCGCCGCGCTGTTCGAGGAGGACGGGATGACGTTGGTGGAGTACACGCGCCGGCATCCGGATGCGGACCATCTCGACCCGGAGAAGGAGTCCGTCCTGGAGGAGGCGGTCGGGACGGGCACACAGCAGATCACCGTGGACGCCCAACAGGGTGCGGTCCTTCGGGTCATCGTGCTGTGTCCTTCGGATGCCACCGGTGAGACGGAGATCCTGACCTCACGGGGTGGCGGGGGAACGAAGACCTGGATGGCCGGGTCGGAGGCGCTGTGCGGCGGCTGGTCGGCGGCGACTCCCCCCGTGGATGAGGCGGGGCCGATGACGTTCACCGTCACGGTGGACAATGACAAGCCGTTCCGGATGGTGCTGACCGCACCCTCCGCATGAGGCCGCCATCACGACGGCGGATGACGGCGCGGGGAGGACTGAGACGCTCAGCGTCGGTCGCGGCCGCGCAGCGCGTCCAGCTGCCGGCGGTCCCGCTTGGTGGGCCGGCCCGCGCCGCGCTCGCGGTACGGCACCGCGAGCAGCTCACGCGGCACGGGCGGCGGGGAGTGGTCCACGTACTGCTGCCGGGCCACGGGGGCGCCCACCCGCTTGGCGATCAGCCCCGTGACCTCGAGGATCCGCTCACCTCCGTCCTGGCGCACCCGCACCCGGTTCCCGACGACGACGGGCGTCGCCGCCTTCACGGGCTCGCCGTCGATGCGCACGTGGCCTGCGCGCACGGCCGCCGTGGCCGCGGACCGGGTCTTGTACAGCCGCACGGCCCACAGCCACGCGTCGATGCGGACGCCGCTCACGCCCGCCCCCTCACGCGAAGCGGGCGCGGATCGCGGCGCCGTGCGCGGGCAGGCGCTCGTCCTCGGCCAGCACGCCGATCCCGTCCGCGACCTCCTCGAGCCCGGTCTCCGTGTAGCGGATGCGCTGCTGCAGGCGCAGGAACGTCACGGTGTTCAGACCGGAGGAGTGCCGGGCCGTCCCCGAGGTGGGGAGCACATGGTTGGACCCGGCCGAGTAGTCGCCCAGCGGCACGGGGGCGTACGGGCCCACGAACACGGCGCCAGCGTTGCGGATGCGCCCCACGAGGGCCTCGGGGTCGCGCGTCTGGATCTCGAGGTGCTCGGTGGCGTAGCGGTCGGAGACCTCCACGGCCTGGTCCATGTCCCGCACCAGCAGCACGCCGGACTGCGGTCCGGTGAGCGCCTCACGCAGCTGCTCCTCGTGGAGCTGCCCGGGCACCTGCGCCTCGATCGCCGCCTGCACGTCCCGGAGCAGGTCCTCGGAGTCCGTGATGAGCACGGAGGCGGCCAGCGGGTCGTGCTCGGCCTGGCTGATCAGGTCCGCGGCCACCCAGTCGGCGCGAGCGGTGCCGTCCGCGATCACGGCGATCTCGCTGGGCCCTGCCTCGGCGTCCACGCCGATCACGCCCTGCAGCGCGCGCTTCGCGGCGGCCACATACACATTGCCGGGCCCCGTCACCAGGTCGACGGGCGCGCAGAGCCACCCGCCGTCGTCGTCCTTCACGCCGTGCGCCAGCATGGCCACGGCCTGGGCGCCGCCGGCCGCGTAGACCTCGTCCACGCCCAGCAGCGCGCACGCGGCGAGCACGGTGGGGTGGGGCAGGCCGCCGTGGTCCCGCTGCGGGGGTGAGGTCACCGCGAGGCTCCCCACGCCGGCGGCCTGCGCGGGCACCACGTTCATCACCACCGAGGAGGGGTACACGGCGCGGCCGCCGGGCACGTACAGGCCCACGCGGCCCACGGGGATCCAGTGGTTCTCCACGACGGCGCCCTCGCCGAGCTCGACCGTGGAGTCCTGGGGGTGCTGGGCGTCGTGCACGAGCCGGGCCCGGCGGATCGACTCCTCCAGGGCGGCGCGCACCCGCGGGTCGAGCCCGGCCAGGGCGGCCTCGAGCGCCTCCGCGGGCACGCGCAGGGCCGGCGGACGGACACCGTCGAACCGCTCAGCCAGCTCCAGCAGGGTCTGCTCGCCGCCGTGGCGGACCTGCTCGATGATCGGGGCGACCACCGGCACCACGGAGGACACGTCCACGTTCGCCCGCGGGATGATGCGGGACAGGTCCGCGGTGGCGGTGTCGAGCGGGCGCAGGTCGGTGACGGAGAGCACGGATTCCTCCAGAGGGGCGGCGGCGGGCCGGCGGGACGGGGCACGACGACGGCCGGGCCCGGACCGCGCGGACGGTCAGGCTCCATTGTGCTCTTCTCCGGGGTGCGTCCGGGGGCGGGTGTCAGACTGTCGTCATGGTCCTCCCCGTCCTGCCCGCCCTCGCGACCCCGCCCCTGCTGACCGCCCTGGACCGCCTCCTGGCGGGCGAGACCGTGCCGTCCGGGGTGGAGGGGGACATCCAGGACGGGGCGGCCGCCACCACCCGGGCCTTCGGCGTGGAATGGGGGACGCTGCTGACCGTGCTGATGGCGTTCGCGATCGGCGCGGCGGTCGTGTACCTGGCCCTGCAGGTGGCGCGCGTCGTGCTCGTGCGCCGCCCCGCGTTCCAGCACGGCGCCGCCCGGCTGAGCCTGCCGGCCGCCGTCGCCGCCGGCCTGCTGGCCTCCCGGATCTGGCTCGGGGTCATGGCCGAGGAGCAGACCTGGTACCGGCCGGCGTCGTTCCTGATGCTCATCGCCGTGGCCGCGGCGGGCGCGTGGGCTGCGTGGCGCCTGGTCGGCGTGATCGAGAAGGGGATCCTCGGCCGCTACCAGGAGACCAGCGTCGAGCACCGCCGCGAGCGACGCATCCGGACGCAGACCATCCTGATCCGGCGCATCCTCAACGCGGTGATCGTGGTGGTGGCCGTCGCCGTGGTCCTGCTGGGGGTGCCCGAGGTGCGCTCGCTCGGGGCCGGTCTGCTCGCCTCCGCCGGTGTGATCTCGGTGATCGCCGGCCTGGCCGTGCAGTCCACGTTGACCAACGTGTTCGCCGGCTTCCAGCTCGCCTTCACGGACGCGATCCGGGTGGGCGACGTGGTGGACATGGAGGGCGTGTTCGGCACCGTCGAGGAGATCACCCTGTCCAACGTGGTGGTCAAGCTCTGGGACGGGCGACGTGTGGTCTACCCGTCCTCGCACTTCACCACGCAGCCGTTCGAGAACTGGACGCGCGTGGGCACCGAGGTCTCCGGCGTCGTGGAGCTGGACGTGGACTGGCGGGTGCCGATGGACGCGCTGCGCGCACGGCTCGCGCAGCTGCTCGAGTCCACGGACCTGTGGGACGGGCGCGAGCACGCGCTGCAGGTGACCGACGCGACCGGCGGCGTCGTGCGCATCCGCGCCGTGGTCTCCGCCCGCAACTCCGGCGACCTCTGGGACCTGCGCTGCCTCGTGCGCGAGGACCTCGTGGCCTTCCTGCGCCACGAGCACCCCGAGGGCATCGTGGTGCAGCGCATGGTGGTCCGGCACCCCGCCCACGACGACGCGGCGCCCGCCTCCGAAGGCTCCGACGCGGGGGCCCGCGGTGGCGACCGGACGGGTGAGCCGGGCCCGGACGGCTCCGGGAGAGCGGAAGAGCGTCGCGTAG
>NZ_RBLN01000067.1:0-9193 GCF_003989405.1 Micrococcus sp. HSID17227
TCCCGCCGCGGCACCTCCGACGCGGCCTACATCCGCCGCGTCATCCGCTGGCAGCGCCGGCTCGAGCTCGGCGGCCGCGCCCTCCTGCTCAACGCACGACACCCCGCCGCGTTCGTGGCGGGCACGGCCATGCTCACGGTCGCGAAGATCGTGGAGAACATGGAGATCGGGCACAACGTGCTCCACGGCCAGTGGGACTGGATGCGCGACCCGGACATCCACTCCACCACGTGGGAGTGGGACTTCGTGACGCCGTCGCGGGCCTGGCAGAACACCCACAACGACCTGCACCACCGCTGGACCAACGTCGTCGGCAAGGACCGGGACGTGGGCTACAACGTGCTGCGCATGGACGAGTCCGAGCCGTGGCAGCCGCGGCACCTGCTCAACCCCGTGATCAACGCGGGGCTGGCCCCGATCTTCGAGTGGGGCATCGCCCTCTACGACCTCGAGCTGGACCGCGTGCAGAGCGGGGAGAAGTCCCGCGAGGAGCTGATGACGGATCTGCGCTCCGTGGGCGTCAAGGCGGCCCGGCAGTTCGCCAAGGACTACGTGGCCACGCCAGCCGTCGCCGAGGTGCTGACCGGCTCGGGCAAGGCCACGCTCGCGGGCACGCTGCTGGCCAACGGCCTGCGCAACATCTGGGCGCACTCGGTCATCTTCTGCGGGCACTTCCCGGAGGGGGCGGAGACGTTCTCCGAGGAGATGGTGGACGGTGAGACCCGCGGCGACTGGTACGTGCGGCAGATGATCGGCTCCGCGAACATCTCCGGTTCGAAGCTGATGCACTTCATGACCGGCAACCTCTCCCACCAGGTGGAGCACCACCTGTTCCCGGACCTGCCGTCCAGCCGGTACGCCGAGGTGGCGCCCCAGGTCCGTGAGATCTGCGCCCGCTACGGCCTGCCGTACACGACCGGCCCGCTGCTGCGGCAGGTGGGCTCCGCGTGGAAGAAGGTGTTCCGGCTGGCGTTGCCGTGAGGCGGGAGGGGCGGGCGCCCCTCCCACCGCCGTCGTCGGCTCAGCCCTTCACGCCGCCGGCCGTGAGGCCGGAGACGATGTACCGCTGCAGGAACAGGAACAGCGCCATCACGGGCAGGGCCGCCAGCACGGCGCCGGCCGCGAACACGCCCCAGTTCTCGGAGCGGGTCTCCGAGACGTAGCCGTAGAGGCCCACCGCGAGCGTCTGCGCGGACGGGTCCGTGAGCACTACGGAGGCGATCACGAACTCCGAGACCGTGGTGATGAAGGACAGCAGGGCCACCACCGCGAGGATGGGGGTCACCAGGCGCAGGATGATCGAGAAGAAGATCCGCGCGTGCGAGGCACCGTCGAGCTTGGCAGCCTCGTCCAGCGACGGCGGGATGGTGTTGAAGAACCCGTACATCAGGTACGTGTTCACCCCGAGCGCGCCGCCCAGATACACGAGGATGAGGCCGAGCTGCGAGCCGATGCCCAGGACGGGCACCAGGTTGCCGATGTAGGTCAGCAGCAGGAAGATCGCCACCACCGCGAGCAGCTGCGGGAACATCTGCACCAGCAGCAGCGTCAGCAGCCCCACGCGGCGGCCCGTGAACCGCATCCGGGAGAACGCGTAGGCGGCCAGGGCACCGAGGAACACCGTCATCACGGACGTGATGACGCCGATCACCATCGTGTTGAGGAACCAGCGGCCGAAGGGCCGGTTCGGGTCGCTGAACAGGTCCACGTAGTTCTGCCCGCTGAACGAGGAGAACAGCCGGTTCGAGCTCGCCATCGTGCCAGTCGGGTCGAGCGACGCGGACAGCACGTACAGCAGCGGGAACAGTGCGAACGCGCTGGCCAGCACGCCCACCGCGTGACGCCAGCCCAGCTCCCGCATCCAGCGGCCGAACGAGCGGCGGCGTCGTGGCGGGGCCGGGTCCTCCTCCCAGCGCAGCGGGTCCGTCTCCTGCTGCGCCAGGGCGGCGGCGAGGGGCGAGGTCGGGGCGTCCGGCCGGGGCCGTCCGGAATCCTGGGGGATGCTCACTTGTCGATCTCCTCGAGCGCCTTGGTCTGCCGGAAGCTGATCGCCGAGATGGTCGCCACGATCAGGAAGATCACGATGGACAGGGCGGAGGCCAGGCCGTAGTCGCGCCCCACCCCGCTGAACGCCGTCTTGTAGACGACCGTGATCAGCAGGTCTGTGGCGCCGATGTTCGAGCCCGCGTCGGGGAACCGCGGTCCGCCGCCGGTCAGCATGTAGATGATGTTGAAGTTGTTGAAGTTGAACGCGAACGAGGAGATCAGCAGCGGCGCCACCGAGACCAGCAGCAGGGGCAGCTTGATGGAGCGGAAGATGCGCCACGGGCCGGCGCCGTCCATGCGGGCGGCCTCGTCCACGTCCTCGGGCAGGGACTGCAGGGCGCCCGTGGTCACCAGGAACATGTAGGGGAAGCCCAGCCACAGGTTCACCACGAGCACCGACAGCCGGGCCAGCCACGGGTCGGTGAGCCACGGGATGTCCGCGCCGCCGAAGAACACGGTGTTGACGAAGCCGAACTCCGGGTTGAGCAGGCCGGCCCACACGAGGCCGGACAGGAACGCCGGGAACGCGTACGGCAGGATCATCATCACCCGGTAGACCTTCTTGCCGCGCATGTCCGAACGGTTGAAGGCGATCGCCAGCAGCAGCCCGACGGCGAACGTCGTGGCCACGCTCAGGAACGCGAAGGCGAAGGTCCACACGGTGACCCGCAGGAGCGGGTCGCGCAGCTCGGGGTCGGTGAACGCGCGCGTGAAGTTGTCCAGGCCGACGAACACCCGCCAGCCGGTCTGCAGCGTGCTGCCGTCGTCCGCCTGGAACTGGCCCTCGCCGTTGTCCCGGTACTCCACGCCGCTCTCGAGGTCCGTGAAGGTGTCCCGGGCCTCGTCGTACTCCAGACGCGGCGCGTACACGTACCCGCGGGAGCCGTCGCGCGTCTCCAGGGTGCCGTCCGCGGCGTCGTCGCTCAGCGGGACCTTCAGGCGGGCGACCTGGTCCTGACGCTGCAGCAGGTCGCCGAACCGCAGGGTGGTGTACCCCTCCACCCCCACCGGCTCCCCGTCCTGCATCTGGGCCTCGACCGGCTCCAGCGCCTGGTCCGCGCCGCCGAGGACGGGCTCCCCGTCCCGCAGGGTCAGCAGGTAGAGGTCGCCGCCCTCCTCCAGCACCGTGATGTCGTACACCGGGGAGTCCGGCACGCGGATGGAGGAGGAGCGCTGGATGATCTCGATCGCCGCGGCCTTGTCCGAGTTGTGCCCGGCGCCGTAGTTCGTGAAGGCGACGTAGGAGGAGTAGACCACCACGAACACCTGGAACAGCATCAGGAAGAACAGGCCGGGGGCGAGGTACTTGGCCGGCAGGCCGCCGCGGCGCAGGTAGATCCAGTTGATGCCGATCGTGACCGCCAGGGTCAGCGCGAACACCACCCAGTCCCCCGCGGCCGCGAGCTGGAACAGCAGGAACGCCGCGAAGGCGTCCACGAGGCCCAGCAGGACGATCTTGGCCAGCGTGCCGCCGAGGCCCTCGGTACCCCGGGCGTCCGCACGACGACGGCGGCCCGGGCCGGTGCGGCGCGCGGCGTCGTCGAGGGCGGCGGTGGCGGCGTCGGACCGGTCCGACGCGGTGGAAGACGGGCTCATGGTTCCTCATCCGGCCCGAGGGCCTGCCGTGGAAGGGGGGGATGCGCGCCCCGAGGGCGCAGGGCCACGGTCCGCCTCCGGCGTCCCCGCGGGGACGCCGGAGGTGGACCGCGCCGGATCACTGGCCGATGCGGCCCTCGATGTCGGAGATCATCTTCTGCCAGGTCTGGACCGGGTCGCCCTCGCCCTTGATGATGCTCATCTCGGCGCCGCCCCAGAACTCGAACACCGCGCCCATCTCGGGGGCCGCCGGCATGGGGACGCCGTTCTCGCCGATCTCGCCGAACGCCTTCACGGTCTCGTCCGAGGCCGCCTTGTCGAAGGAGGCGGTCAGCGCCGGGGGACGCTTGCCCTCGGCGAAGAGCGCGTCCTGGGCCGCCTCGGTGGAGAGGTAGTTGACCACGAACTCATTCGCGGCCAGCTGGTTCTCGGACTCTGAGGAGACGAAGAAGGCGTTGACGCCCACGAACGGCTGCGCCGGCTGGTCGCCCATGGACGGGATGGCCTCGACCTCGAAGTCGACGCCGGCCGCCTCGGCCTCCTCGATGTTCCACGGGCCGGTGATGAAGTAGGCCGCGTTGCCGGAGTTGAACTGCTCCTTGGCGATGTCCGCGGTCATGTTCGGGTTCAGCACCCCGGACTCGCCGTACTCGGCCAGCTTCTCGGCGAAGGCCTCACCCTCGGGCCCGCCCATGGCCAGCGAGCCGGTGTCGTACGAGCCGTCCTCGGCCTGCTTGAACACGGGGGCGCCCATGGAGGTCTGGAACGGGTACAAGTGGTACGGGTCGCCGTTGACGGCGTCCAGGCCCACCACGAACGGGTACTCGGCCTCGCCGGCGTCGACGGCCTTCCGGCCCTCCGCGATCATCTCGTCGAAGGAGGCCGGGGTGGACTCGGCCAGCTCGGTGTTGCGCAGGATGGCGATGTTCTCCACGGAGTACGGCACGCCCCAGGTCTGACCCTCATAGGTGACGGCCTGCACGGAGGACTCCACGAAGTCGCCGGCTCTCTCGCCCAGCTCAAGGGGCTCGATGGTGCCGTTCTGCACGAGCGAGCCGATCCAGTCGTGGGCGCCGACGATCACGTCCGGGCCCTCGCCCGTGGGGTTCTGGGTGATGAAGTCGTCCTTCATCGTGGAGTTGTCCTTGACCACGAGATCCACCGTGATCCCGGTGTCCTCCTTGAAGTCCTCCGCCACGGCCTGCAGCGGCTCCTGGCGGTTCTGGTCCACCCACATGGTGATGGTGGTGGCGCCGGCCTCGGAGAGGTCCTGGCTCGGGGACGCGGCGGCCGTGCCCTGCTCGGTGGCGCCGGCCGGGGAGGAGGACGCCGGGGCGGAGGAGCCGCCGCCGCACGCGGTGAGCGCAAGGGCGGAGAACGCCGCGGTGAGGGTCAGGCTGAGCGGGCGGCGGAGGAGGCCGCCGGTCGTCGTCGACTGCATGGTGTGCCTTTCACGAGGGGTGGCGGCCCGCGGCATGCGCCGGCCGTTGCGTCGCCGACGTGGGCTCCGCGGTGAGACGGCGCCTGCCCCCGGCGGCTGAAGGAGTCAGTCCCCAGGAGTGTAAACGCTTCCACTGTGATGTGCCACACAGACGTGCGCTCCCGCATGAACACGGCCATGCGGGAATGAGGGCGGCGGTCAAGACCGGCTGAAACGGGAATGGAAGCGCTTCCACCACCGCGCCTGCCGTGCCGTACTCTGGTGCCACGCATCGACCCCCGGCCCGCCGCCGTCGTGCACCCGCCCCGCCACAGAACCCCACGAACCGGGAGGAGGACCGCCGATGGTCGGCATCAAGGACGTCGCCCGCATGGCCGGGGTCTCCACCGCCACCGCCTCCCGTGCCCTCACCGGCTCCGGCCCCGTGGCGGTCGCCACGCGCACCCGAGTCCAGGAGGCCGTCGCCACGCTCGGCTACGTGGCGGACTCCGCCGCTTCTTCGCTCGCCTCGGGCCGCACCCGCAACATCGGGCTGGTGACCCCCTCCGTCCACCGGTGGTTCTTCGCCGCCGTGCTCGAGGGCGCCGCGGACGAGCTCGTGCGACACGGGTACGACCTCACGCTCTACGACGTCGGCCAGGACCCGGAGCGTCGGTCCACGGTCATCTCAGACCTGCTGCCTCGACGGCGGCTGGACGCCCTGATCACCCTCTCGTTCCGGCTGAGCATGTTCGAGCTCGCCGGACTCGAACGCCTCGGCCTGCCCGTGATCGCCGTCGGCGGCCGCCTGCCGGCGGGTGAGACCCTGCCGGACTGGTTCACCGCCGTCCAGGTGGACCACGCCCGCGCCGCACGGATGGCCACCGAGCACCTGCTGGAGCTCGGACACCGGGACATCGCCTACGTGGGCCGCGTGGACGAGGACATCGAGTTCCAGGTCAGCACCGAGCGCACCCGCGGGTTCCTGCACGCCCTCGCCGCCACCGGGGTGCGCACGCCGGCCGACTGGATGGTGCCCGCGGACTTCACCATCGGCGGCACCTACCACCAGGCGCGCGCCCTCCTCGCCGACCCGCGGCGCCGGCCGACGGCGGTCATGTGCATCTCGGACGAGATGGCCATGGGCACCTGGATGGCAGCCCACTCCCTGGGGCTGCGCGTGCCCGAGGACGTGTCCGTGATGGGCCTGGACGGCCACCCCGAGGCCGCCCGCCTGGGCATCAGCACCGTGGACCAGAACCCGCTCGAGCAGGGCCGCCGCGCCGTCCGCCTGGCGCTCGGCGCCCTCGACGGCGCCGCCCACCCCCATCGGATCATGCACCACCTGGCCTTGCGGCCGAGAGCGAGCACCGCGCCGCCGTAGACCGTCAGCCCCGACCCTCACCCATCCCTCTCCTTCACCTTGGACCGTCGGGCACGTACCTGCCCGTGAAAGGAACCCCACCATGGCCTCCGTGACCTTCCGCTCCGCCAGCCGCCAGTACCCCGGCTCCCCCCGCCCCGCCGTCGACTCCCTCGACCTGGAGATCGCCGACGGCGAGTTCCTCGTGCTCGTGGGCCCCTCCGGCTGCGGCAAGTCCACCTCCCTGCGCATGCTCGCCGGCCTCGAGGAGCTCTCCCACGGCAGCATCCTGATCGGCGACCGGGACGTCACCGATGTGGACCCCAAGGACCGGGACATCGCGATGGTGTTCCAGAACTACGCCCTGTACCCGCACATGACCGTGGCGGACAACATGGGCTTCGCCCTGAAGATCGCCGGCGTCCCCGCGGACGAGCGGCGCCGCCGCGTCGAGGACGCCGCAAAGCTGCTGGACCTGACCGAGTACCTGGACCGCAAGCCGAAGGCCCTCTCCGGGGGCCAGCGTCAGCGCGTGGCCATGGGCCGGGCGATCGTGCGCGACCCGCAGGTGTTCCTCATGGACGAGCCGCTCTCCAACCTGGACGCGAAGCTGCGCGTGCAGACCCGCGCCCAGATCGCCAACCTGACCCGTCGCCTGGGCACCACCACCGTGTACGTGACCCATGACCAGACCGAGGCCATGACCATGGGCGACCGGGTGGCGGTCCTCAAGGAGGGCCGCCTCCAGCAGGTGGACACGCCGCGCAACCTCTACGAGCGCCCGATGAACGTGTTCGTCGCCGGGTTCATCGGCTCCCCCGCCATGAACATCTTCCGCATGCCCGCCACGCACGAGGGCGTGCACTGGGGCGAGACGGTCATCCCCGTGCCGCGGGAGGATCTGGCCGACGCCGGCACGGCGGTGGACCTCGGCGTGCGCCCCGAGAACCTGGTGGTCAGCGACGACGCCGCCGGCCTGCCCGTGGAGGTGGACACCGTGGAGGAGCTCGGCGCGGACGCGTACGTGTACGGTCACGCGACGATCGGCGGCGAGGAGCGGCTCATCACCCTGCGGACGGTGGGCTACACGGCGCCGGAGAAGGGGTCCGTGGTGCACGTGGTCCCGGACCCGGAGCGCGTGCACCTGTTCCACGCCGAGACCGGCGAGCGACTCAACCGTTGACGGCGGCGCGGGGCGCGCGACGGCGGCGGGCGTCGCCTGCCCTCAGCCCTGGCGCTCGGCCAGCTCCGCGAGCCGGTCGATCGACGCGCGGAGCTGCTCTTCTCCGGTCCGCAGCGCCTTCTGGATGCGCTTCGGGTCGGCGAGCCGCGTCCAGTCATAGGTGTGGGTGACGCGGCAGCCGCCGTCGTCGTCGCCGTCGACCTCCCACCGCCAGAGCTGGCCGAACGGCTCCCCGCCGACCTCGGAGGGCTTCCAGGCGATGCGACGGCCCTCCTCGAACTCGACCACGTGGTTCGCGCGGTCCACGCCCTTCTGCAGGGTCATGACGAACACGTCCCCGACGGCGGTCACCCGCTGCCCGGGGGCGGCCTCGGCCAGGTTGTCGTTGCCGTCCCACTCGGGCTGGCGGGCCGGGTCCGCGATCAGCTCGAAGACGACGCCGGCCGGCGCGTCGACGTGACGGGTCGCGGACACGACGCGGTCCTCGGGGGCGGGCAGGGCGGTCTCGTCGATGTGCTCCATGGGGAGAGCGTAGACCCCCGATGCGCATCCGCCGAGAGCGCCGGCGGGGCTCGCGCCGGGGGCGGCCCGACCTCAGATCAGGCCCAGCGCGGTGAGCTTGGCCGCGGTCTCCTCGTTGGTCGGCTCCACCTGGTGGTCGCCGTCGGGGAACACGACCACGGGGATGTTCTTCCGGCCGGAGATCCGCTCGGCGGCATCGGCCTGGGCCGGGTCGGCGACGAGGTCCACGTAGTCGTAGGCGATGCCGAGCTCGTCGAGCTGGCGCTTGGTGCGCAGGCAGTCGCGGCACCAGTCGGCGCCGTAGACGGTGAGGACGTTCTGACTCATCCGTCCAGCGTACTGAGGGGTGGGATGCTGGGGGCATGCCCGCCCAGCCCTCCCCCTCCGGCCGCACCGTCCACCTGTCCACGTCGGGCGTGGACGCCCGCATCGCCCCCGACGAGTTCGGCGGGTTCGTCCTGGAGATCGGCGGGGCCGTCCAGTCCCACGTGGACCTGGCCGACCCCGCGCGCATCCGCTACGAGTACCTGCGCCGCATGGCCCACGTGCTCGACGGCGTCGCTCCGGCGGGTGCGCCGGTGCGGGTCCTGCACCTCGGCGCGGGCGCGCTGACCCTGCCGCGCTACCTCCAGGCGATCCGACCCGGCTCGGAGCAGACGGTGGTCGACCTGGACCGGGAGCTCGTGTCCTTCGTGCTCGCCGAACTGCCCCTGCCGGCGGGCACGGACCTCGTCTCCGTGGTCGCGGACGCGCGCCTGGCCGCCGTCGACCTCGCGATGGACGGGGAGCGGTTCGACGCCGTCGTGCTGGACATCGGCACCGGCGAGGAGGGCGCCGAGCACCTGCGCGGCGCCGTGTTCCACGGGGAGCTGCTCGAGCTGCTGACGGCGGGCGGGGTGCTGCTGGTGAACATCGGCGACGACGCCGGCCTGCGCTTCCTGGGCGCCGAGCTGGGCGCCCTCGAGGAGGCGGCCGCCGAGGCCGGGGTGCCCGGCCCGTGGACGCTCGCGGACCAGGGGATGCTGGAGCGCCTGGACTGGGGCAACGTCGTGCTGGCCGCGGG
>NZ_RBLN01000068.1:0-233 GCF_003989405.1 Micrococcus sp. HSID17227
ATGAGTAGAGCAGCAGAGTAGGCGAATGAGCAAGTGGTGGAGTGCGGTATGTGAGGAGAGATAAGGAGAAAGTAGGCTGAAGAGGTGTAAGGCGGAGAGTGAAGGAGATGATGAAGGTGTGCAGAAGGGTGAGAGGGTCGGGTGGTGCACATGGTAGGAGATATAGGAGAAGTAGTGGGAAGGCGGATAGGAAGGTGTGCGGTTGGAGCAGTTGGTGATGGTTTTTTTTTTTT
>NZ_RBLN01000069.1:0-8812 GCF_003989405.1 Micrococcus sp. HSID17227
TGTCGACGCCGTCCGGACGGTCGCCGCCCTGCGCTGAGCGGCCCCGGGCCGGTCGACCCCGCTGCCGCCGGGGCCGGCGTCGGAAGTTCACCCGAGGGTCAGCCCACCGCCACATGCGCCTCGCCTGCGTGCCCCACCCTGGCCCCGTGAAGCAGACCACCGCACCCCTGTCCCACTCCGCCTCCCGCCGTTCGGTGCTCGCCGCGGCGTCCGCCGCCGTGCTCGCCCCCGCCGCCCTCGCCGGCCCCGCCGCCGCCCGTCCGGCCCGCCACACCCCCGGTGGCCTGGTCGCGTCCCGTCTGACGCTGCCGTCCGGCGTCGCCACCGGCGATGTCACCTCGAACTCGGCCGTGCTGTGGGCGCGCTCGTCCGGCCGTTCGCGCCTGCACGCCACGCTGCGCGCGGTCGACGAGGACGGGAAGGCGCTGCGCGGCCGCTTCTCTCGCGGGCTGACCCTGCGCTCCGGCTGGGTCGACGGGGCCACCGACCACACGGCGAAGATCCTCGCGGACACGCTGCCCTCCGGCACCCGCTTCGAGGTGACGTACGCGTTCGAGGACGAGGCCGGCCGCCTGGGCGAGTCGGCCGTGGCCCGCTTCACGACGGCGCCCGGCGCGCGGTTCGGCCGGAAGACCTCCGCCGCCCAGTCCTTCGTGTGGACCGCGGACACCGCGGGGCAGGGCTACGGCATCAACCCGGAGATCGGCGGCATGCGCGGCTACGCGGCGATGCACGCCACGCAGCCCGACTTCTTCCTGCACTCCGGCGACACGATCTACGCGGACAACCCCATCCCGGAGACCCTCGAGGTGGCCGGCGAGCCCACCTGGCGCAACCTCGTCACGGAGGAGACGTCCAAGGTCGCCGAGACGCTGAACGAGTTCCGCGGCCGCCACCGCTACAACATGATGGACGACAACCTCCGCGCCCTGTACACGGACGTCCCCGTCATCGCCCAGTGGGACGACCACGAGACGACCAACAACTGGTGGCCGGGCGAGGTCCTCGAAGACCCGCGCTACACCCAGGTCCGTGACGTGGACACACTGGCCGCCCGCGCCCGCCGCGCGTGGCAGGAGTACATGCCGATCGCCGACTCCACGGCCCTGCGCCGCGGCTCCGGCTTCGAGCCCGCCCGCATCTACCGCAGGATCCCCCGCGGCGCGACGCTCGACGTGTTCGCCCTGGACATGCGCACCCACAAGGGCGAGAACACCCCGGGGCTCGAGACCCACGAGACCCCGATCCTGGGCGAGGAGCAGCTGCAGTGGCTCATCCGCGGGCTGCGCGCGTCGACCGCCACGTGGAAGGTCATCGCCAACGACCTGCCGCTGGGCCTGATCGTCCCCGACGGCACGGGGCAGGAGTCCCTGTCCAACGGCGACGACGGCGCCCCGCTGAGCCGCGAACTGGAGATCGCCCGCCTCCTGAAGGCGATCAAGGACCACGGCGTGAAGAACGTCGTGTTCCTCACCGGCGACGTCCACTACTGCGCGGCGCACCACTACTCCCCCGACCGCGCGGCGTTCACCGACTTCGAGCCGTTCTGGGAGTTCGTGGCCGGCCCCATCAACGCCGGATCGTTCGGCCCGAACACACTGGACGGCACCTTCGGCCCTCGCCTGGACTTCGAGGCGCACGGGCCGGTCATGGGCTCGCCGCGCTCCGGCGAGCACCAGTACTTCGGCCACGTCGAGATCCCCGAGGACGGCCGCGAGTTCCGGGTGCGTCTGATCAACGCCGCCGGCCGGACGGTGTACTCGCGCACGCTGACGGCGGCCTGATCCGCCGTGCCGCGCGGCGGGTGACGCTCCCCAGCGGGGCGTCCCCCGCGGTGTCGGCGGCGTCGGCGGACCGTCAGTCGGTGATCAGGCCCTCCTCGCGGAGCCAGTCCCACGCGACCTGGGTGGGCTCCTCGCCGTCGACGTCCACCCGGGCGTTCAGGCGCGCGGCCGTCGCGTTGTCCAGGCGCGCGGTCACGGGCGCCAGCAGGTCGGCGATCTCGGGGTGCTCGGCCAGGACCTCCTCGCGCACGATGGGGGCCGCGTTGTACTTCGGGAAGAAGCTCAGCGGGTCCTGCAGGGTCGTCAGGTCCAGCGCGGCGATCCGCCCGTCCGTGGCGTACGCCTCCCCGAAGGTGCACGTCCCGTCCGCCACCGCGGCGAACACCGCCCCGATGTCCATCTGGCGCAGCCGGGATCCGGTGGGCCGTTCGATCCCGTAGGCCTCGAGCATGGGCAGGAATCCGTCGTTGCGGGCGGCGAATTCGGCGCTCACGCAGAAGGACTGGTCCTCCGTGGGGAGGTCCTTGATGTCCGCGAGTGTCTCCAGGCCGAGCTCCTCCGCCCGGTCCTGGCGCACGGAGAAGGTGTAGGTGTTGTCGAGTTCGGCCGGCGGCAGCCACACCAGGCCCTGTTGCGCGTCCTCGTCCCGGACCGCGGCCCACTGCGCCTGGGCGTCCGGGATCGGATCGGTGTGGCCCAGGTACGTGATCCAGGCGGTCCCCGTGTAGTCCCACTCGACGTCCACGACGCCTGCGACCTGGGCCTGGCGCGCACTGAGCGAACCCGGCATGTTGGTCAGATCCTCGACGTCGGCACCCGCGGAGCGCAGCAGGATCGCGGTGATCTTGCCGAGCACGACGCCCTCGTTGAAGTTCTTGGACCCCACCGCCACGTGGGCGCCCTCGAGGTCGATCCCGGCGACGTCGCCGGCGGGCGTGCCCGAGGGCAGGTAGCCGCCGGCGGTGCTCAGCCCGCACCCGGACAGGACCAGGGAGGCCGCCAGGCCGAGCGCGGCGAGCGCGGCACGAGCGGGGGTCCGGCCGCGGCGGCGGGATGGGATGGTCGCGCGCGAGGTGGTCATGCGAGCCCCCTCGGGGTGGCCAGCGTCTCGACGAGGCGGCCGATCCACTCGATCATCAGGGCGAGGGCGGCCACGAGGATCGCCCCCGAGACGAGCAGCGGGAAACGGAACAGGACGATCCCGGTCTGGATGAGCAGGCCGAGGCCGCCGGCGTCGATGAACGTCGCGAACGCCCCGGTGCCCACCAGCAGCACCAGGGCGGTCCGCAGACCCGCCATGATCACGGGCAGGGCCAAGGGCAGCTCCACCCGGAGCAGGGTCTGCAGCGGTGACATGCCCATGCCGCGGGCCGCCTCGACGACGGTGGGGTCGACGCCCCGCAGCCCGGCCAGGGTGTTGGCCAGCACGGGCAGGAACGCGTAGAGGGACAGGGCCAGGACGGCGACCCGGAAGCCGAACCCCCACGCCATGGCGAGCAGGACGATCACACCGATCACGGGAGCGGCCTGGCCGGCATTGGCCAGCCCCATGGCGACGGGGGTGAACCGCCGGGCGGCGGGGCGGCTCAGCAGCACGCCGAGCGGGACGGCCGTCGCCACGACCAGAACGGTGGACACGCCGACGAGGGCCAGGTGCTCGGCGGTGAGGCGCAGGACGGTGGGCCAGGTCAGCAGCCGGGCCTCGACGTCGTCGAGGGCGGCTCCGCGCACCCAGACGGTCCACCCGATCAGCAGGGCGGCCACGAGCAGCGGCAGGCCGATCAGGAGCAGGCGGTCCTCGGCGGAGGCCGCACGCAGCCGGGCGATCATGGCCGAGCCTGCTCGTCGCCGGCGCGGGCGTGCGCGCGCAGTGTCGGATAGTCGAGCAGACCGATGACCGTGCCATCACGGACCACGGCGATCTCCTCCGTCGGGGCCATGACCAGCGCGGCGAGGGCCTCGCTGATCGGGGTGGCCGCGTCGAGCACGGGCTCGCCCGGCAGCGTGCCCGTCGGGTGCGGTGCGATCGGGCGCAGCGGCAGCGAGTCGACCGACCGCAGCCCCAGCCGTTTGAGCCCCGCCCCCGACCCCACGAAGTCGGCCACGAACTCGGTGGCCGGCCGCGCCAGGACCTCTTCGGGGGTGGCGTACTGGGCCACGTGCGCGCCGGGTTCGAGCACCAGGATCCGGTCGCCCAGGAGCACGGCCTCGTCCACGTCGTGGGTGACCATCACGATGGTCTTGCCCACCCTGGCCTGGATGTCGAGCATCTCCTGCTGCAGGCGCTGGCGGGTGAGGGGGTCCACGGCGCCGAAGGGCTCGTCCATGAGCAGCACGGGTGGATCCGCCGCGAGGCCCCGCGCCACGCCGACGCGCTGCTGCTGTCCGCCGGACAGCTCGCGCGGGAAACGGTCCCGATAGATCGCCGGGTCCAGGCCGACGAGCTCGAGCAGCTCGTCCACACGGTCGGCGATGCGCCGGCGGTCCCACTTGAGCAGGCGCGGCACCAGGCCGACGTTCTCGGCGACGGACAGGTGGGGCATCATCCCGCCGCCCTGCACGACGTAGCCGATCTGACGGCGCAGCCGGGTGGGGTCACGGCGTGTGATGTCCTCCCCGCCGATCAGGATCCGCCCGGAGGTGGGCTCGATGAGGCGGTTGATCATCTTCAGCGAGGTGGTCTTGCCGCAGCCGGACGGGCCGACGAACACCACGGTCTCCCCCGCGGGGATGATGAGGTCCAGGGCGTCCACGGCGGGACGGTCCTGCCCCGGATAGAGCTTCGTCAGGGACTCGAGACGGATCTCGGCCCCGGCGTCACGGTCGGTGCTCATGCGCGCAGTCCCTTCGAGATGGTGAGCCGGCCGAGCAGCACGAGCAGCCCGTCCAGGACGAGGGCGACGACGACGATGCCGAGGGTGCCCACGAGGGCGTAGTTCAACGCGTTGGCGCCGCCCAGGGAGACCAGCCCCGTGAAGATGTACGAGCCCAGTCCGGGCCCCAGGACGTAGGCCGCGACCGCGGCCACGCCCATGCCGAGCTGGCCCGCGACCCGGATGCCGGTGAGGATCACGGGCCAGGCCAGCGGGAGACGCACCCGGGTGAACAGCGCCACCGGCCCCATGCCCATCCCCCGGGCGGCCTCCAGCACCTCCGGGTCCACGCCGCGCAGACCCACGAGCGCGTTGCGGAGGATGGGCAGCAGGGCATAGAAGACCACCACCACGACGGCGGGGACGGTCCCGATGCCCACCAGGGGGATCAGGACGCCGATGAGCGCGAAGGAAGGCAGGGTCAGCCCGACGGCCGTGAAGGCGTTCGCGATCGGGGTCAGGGCCTTGATCCGCGTGGCGATCACGGCCAGCGCGATGGCGAGCACGGTGGCGATGGCCAGCGCCTGCAGCACGAGCCACCCGTGCTGCCACGCCCGGAAGAGGATGTCGGGCCAGCGTGAGGCGAGGAACTCGCTCATGCGGCCTCCACGCCGGCAGCGCACCCCTGGGCGGCCCGGGCGTCTGCGGGGCGGGGCAGGACCGTCATCGTCGTCTCCTTCGGTCCGGGTGGGTCGGGCGTGCTCTTGCACGCTCCCCGAGATGGTGGCGCTCCCTGTGTTCTGCGCCACGAAGGGGGTCACCGGCACCGCCAAGGATGGCCTACCGACCGGGCGACGGGCAGGACGGCCTCCGCTAGCGTGTCGGCCATGTCTCGCTCCCACTCCGATGCCCTCGACGCGTCCGGCCCCGACTCCGGGGGCGCCGTCGCCGTGCCCCGCCGCCGCGTCGGCCTGCTGCCCCGCATCCTCGTCGCGATCGTGGCCGGCGTCCTCGTCGGCCTGGTCGCGCCGACCTGGCTCGTGCAGGCCTTCGCCACCTTCAACGGGCTGTTCTCGAACTTCCTGGGTTTCATCGTCCCGGTGCTGATCCTGGCGCTCGTCGCCCCCGCGATCGGCGACATCGGCCGGGGCGCGGGGAAGCTGCTGGCCCTGACCGGCGGCATCGCCTACGGCTCCACCCTGGTCGGCGGCTTCGGCGCCCTGCTGGTCTGCCTGCTCGTCTTCCCGCTGATCCTCACGCCCGGGTCCTTCGAGGGGATGGCCAACCCTGAGGACGCGCTGCTCGGCCCGCTGTTCGAGGTGCAGATGGACCCGCCCTTCGGCGTGATGACGGCCCTGCTGCTCGCGTTCGTGCTCGGCATCGGCCTGACGATGCTGCCGCGCGGCGCCCTGCACGAGAGCTTCGACCAGCTGCGATCGATCATCGAGCGGGTCGTCATGGGCCTGATCGTGCCGCTGCTGCCCGTCTACATCTTCGGCGTGTTCCTGAACATGACCGCCGCCGGCGAGGTCTTCAAGGTCATCACCACGTTCCTCGGCGTGATCCTGCTGGTCTTCGGCCTCACCGTGGTGCTGCTGCTCCTCCAGTACGTCGTCGCGGGCGCGATCGCGGGCCGCAACCCGTTCACGGCACTGAAGACGATGCTGCCGGCCTACGCGACGGCCCTGGGCACCTCGTCCTCGGCGGCGACCATCCCGGTGACCCTGCGCCAGACCCTGCTGCTCGGCGTGCGCCGGCCGATCGCCTCGTTCGTCGTGCCGCTGTGCGCGACGATCCACCTGGCCGGCTCCACCGTGAAGATCGTCTCGTTCTCCATCGCGGTGCTGTTCCTCTCGGGCCAGTCGATCGACGTCCCGGTGTTCGTGGGCTTCATCTTCATGCTGGGCGTCACCATGGTCGCGGCGCCCGGCGTGCCCGGCGGCGCGATCGTGGCGGCCTCGGGCCTGCTGACCTCGATGCTCGGCTTCACCGAGCCGCAGGTCGCGCTCATGGTCGCCACGTACATCGCCATCGACTCCTTCGGCACCGCCACCAACGTGACCGGCGACGCCGCCATCGCGATGATCGTCGACAAGATCGCCGGAGACCGTCTCATCGAGGACTCCGAGGACGAGGGCCTGGAGCGCCTCGACGACGAGGGGGCCGCGACCGGCGCCGACGCCGGCTGACCCGCCCCGCACACACCACGGCCCCCTCCCTGTCTGCAGCTCAGGGAGGGGGCCGTCGTCGGGACGGGCGGTGTCAGCCGCGCAGATCCCGCTCCGCCTCGGCGCGCACCGCGCGCCGCTGCCCCGGGGAACGCACGACGACGTCGCTCATCTCCTCGAGCGTCTTGCCCTTGGTCTCGGGGACGAAGGCCGCCACGAAGGCCAGGGACAGCGCCGCCATGACCGCGTACAGACCGTAGGCGAGGGTCAGGCCGATGTCCGCCAACCACGGGAACGTGGTGGAGACGGTGAAGTTCGCCGCCCACTGCGCGGCGGCGGCCACGGCGAGCGCGCCGGCGCGGATGCGGTTCGGGAACATCTCGCCCAGCAGCACCCAGACCAGCGGACCCCAGGTGGCGCCGAAGAACACCACGAAGGCGTTCGCGGCCACCAGCGCCACCGTGGACCACGGCTGCGGCAGGGAGACGGACTCGGCGCCGCCGGTCTGCGCGAAGGAGAAGGCCAGTGCCATCAGGCCGAGGCTGACCGTCATGCCGGCGGAGCCGGCGATCAGCATGGGGCGACGGCCGACGCGGTCCACCAGGGCGATCGCGATGAGGGTGACGGCGATGTTCGTGACCGAGGTGATCACGGTGACCGTGAGGGCGTCCGACTCCCCGAAGCCCACCGAACGCCACAGGGTGGTGGAGTAGTAGAAGATCACGTTGATGCCCACGGCCTGCTGGAAGACGGAGAGCAGGATGCCGATCCACACGATCGGCTGCAGGCCCGCCGACGGTCCGCGCAGGTCCGCCAGCGACTCGCGGCGCTCCGAGTCCAGCGAGCGCCGGATGTCCTCGATCATCAGGTTCACCCGGTCCACGCCGGTGAACTCGTGCAGGACCTCGGCCGCCTCGTCCGTGCGGCCGCGGGCGACCAGGTAGCGCGGGGACTCCGGCAGCTTCAGGGCGAACAGGCCGTACAGCACCGCCGGGACGGTCTCGGCCAGGAACATCCAGCGCCAGGCGTCGACGCCGAGCCAGAACGGCTGCGCCGCTCCCCCGGCCATCGTCGCGAAGAGCGCGTCCGTGAGCAGCGCGGCGAAGATGCCGAGGACGATCGCCAGCTGCTGGAGCGAGCCGAGGCGACCGCGCACATGGGCCGGGCTGACCTCCGCGATGTACGCCGGAGCGATCACGGACGCGGCGCCCACGCCCAGGCCGCCGACCATGCGCCAGAAGATCAGGTCGACCACGCCGAACGCCAGGCCCGAGCCGATGGCGGAGACCAGGAACAGGATCGCGGCGATCACCATCACGGGCACGCGGCCGCGGCGGTTGGCGATCGGCCCGGCGAACCAGGCGCCGAGCGCGCAGCCGATCAGCGCCGAGGAGACGGCGAAGCCCGTCAGACCGGCGCCGAGGCCGAACTCCCCGGCGAGGGCGTCCACGGCACCGTTGATGACGGAGGTGTCGAAGCCGAACAGGAAGCCGCCGAGCGCGGCGGCGACCGAGATGCCGACCACCTTGGCGTTGAGGCGAGACGTCGCGGCGCCGCCGGACCGGGTCGCTGTCATGGTGGGTCCTCTCTGGGTGGCGCCCGACGGCCGGCTGCGCGCCGGTGCGTCCGCACAGTGTGTTCTCCGCTCGGCGAGCGTGCAAGTCGCACAGCCCCTCCCCCGCCTCCCGACGAGGCGGCGGGACATCAGGGGGAACCGTGCCCGCTGCGCCCGCCGTGGTCGCCGCCGTGCCGGGAGGTCTGCCGCACAGGGCTGCGGCAGACGGCGCCTCGGGTCACGGGGCAGAATGAGGGCCATGTTCGTCGTCCTGGGCCCCGCCCCCGCCTCCGTCGGCAGCCCCGGCGCCTGGTGGGCCCTGGACGGGGAAGGCGACGGCGCCTCTCCCCTGGGATCCTGCGCCGCCGGGTCCGTGGCCGGGCTCGTGGCCGGTCTGCCCGCCCGCCTGGGCGTGGACCCGAGCACGGTCCGCTGGGTGCTCGCCGACGTCGGGACGGAGTACGCCGCCTGGCTGGTGGCGGGGGTGCGGGT
>NZ_RBLN01000070.1:0-9080 GCF_003989405.1 Micrococcus sp. HSID17227
GCGAAGGCACTCTTGCCCTACACTGCGCTCTTCCGATCTCGGTCTGGACGGATCGTTCGGCGGAGGACGCATGAGCGGCGCGGGATACGAGGTCTTCGCTCTCCTCCAGGTGGCCCTCCTGGCCTGCCTCGCGGCGGGCGGGGCGCTCGGCGCCCTGGTGCGCCGGCGCCTGACCGACCGGCTCGGCCCCCGGGGTCTGCTCACCGCCAACACGACGGCGGCCCTGCTCCTCGGCGTCACCGTCGGCCTGGCCGTGCCGGAGCTGGTGTACGCCTCCGGGGGCGGGGGCGACGGGCAGGGGCTCGTGCTCGTCGCGGCGGTGTCGGCCGTGGTGTCCGGGTTCTGCCTCGCCCTGGGGACGTGGTCCACCGTGGCCGCTGAGGCGGCTGACGCCGTGCTCGCCCGTCGATGGGGCACAGCCGCCCGCCTGTGGGCCGCGCATCTGGGTCTGGGGCTGGTGGCCGTCGTCGTCGGCTGGGGCGCCGGCCTGGGCCTGCACGCGGTCCTGGCCGGCTGAGGGGCGGGCCGCCGCAAACCGGTCGCGGACACGAGGAAGGCCCCGGAATCGGGGTGATTCCGGGGCCTTCCCGTGGTGGTGAGTGGAGCCGGCGGGAATTGAACCCGCGTCCGATGAGGTGTTGCCAGGTCTTCTCCGGGCGCAGTCTGCTGTGGGTGTTGCTCGGTCCTGGCCGTCCCGCAGACGGGCGGCCAACCCGGACCCAGCCGGATTGATGTCGGCGTCACGACCCCCGGCGAGGGTGACGCCCAGTGGCTATCTAGCTGACGCCACGATCCGAGGCGACAGCGACCTCGGGGTGACGGACTCGATCACTGATCAGGCAGCGAGAGCGAAGTCAGTGCGCTTGGATTCGGCACTTATTGGTTTGCAGAGAGCGTTTGACGAGATGACTCTGCATCCTCGGCCCGCTTCTCCCGACGCGACACACACCGTCGAAACCGATCGGCCCCATGGGGGCGACTCCTCTATGAGGTTGTCAATCACCACTGCAGGCGGAGGGCGCGAGGCCCGCCGGTCCTGAAACCGGCCCTGCGAGAGATACAACGTAGCACGCCCCCCGGGCATTCCCAAGGGGCCTGCCGCGCTCAGGCCACGCCGGCGCGCCGGTTGCGCATCCGCATGGCCCGCTGGGCCTCGCGGTTGTCCTGCTGCTCGCGCAGCTTGTGCCGCTTGTCGTATTCGCGGTTGCCGCGCGCGACGCCGATCTCCACCTTCACGCGCCCGTTCAGGAAGTACAGGGACAGCGGCACGATGGTCAGGCCCGGATCCTGGATCTGGCGGGAGATCTTCGTCAGCTCGGCGCGGTGCAGCAGCAGCTTGCGGCGGCGGCGGGCGGCGTGGTTGGTCCACGAGCCGTTGAGGTACTCCGGGATGTAGACCTGCTCGAGCCACAGCTCGTCCCGGTAGAAGACCGCGAAGCCGTCCACGAGCGAGGCCTTGCCCTCGCGCAGCGACTTCACCTCGGTGCCGGTGAGCACCATGCCGGCCTCGTACGTGTCGAGGATGGTGTAGTCGTGGCGCGCCTTCTTGTTGTTGGCGATCACCTGGCGCTCGCCGGGGGCCGGCTGCTTGGCGGCCTTGCCCTTGCTGTTCTTGCCCATGGCCTCACGTCCTTCCAGCGTCCACGGCGACGGCCGCGCCCCGATCAGGGCGCGGCCGTCCAGTCTATCCCGTGCCGGTCCGATGCCCGCCGAGGCGGTGCGCCGGGGCCGCGGGGCGGCGTCGTCGGCTCAGTCCAGCGACGCGCCGGTGAGCGCGCGGACCTGCTCCTCGGTGACGCCGGGCGCGGTCTCCACGAGCGCCAGGCGGGGCTGTTCCGGGGTGCCGACGACGTCGATGACGGCCAGGTCCGTGATGATGCGGTCGACGACGGCGCGGCCGGTCAGCGGCAGGGTGCACTGGTCGACGATCTTGGGGGTGCCGTCCTTGGACACGTGGTCCATCATGACGATCACGCGGCCGGCGCCGTGGACGAGGTCCATCGCACCGCCCATGCCCTTGACCATCTTGCCGGGCACCATCCAGTTGGCCAGGTCGCCCGCGGCGGAGACCTCCATGCCGCCCAGGACGGCGACGTCGATCTTGCCGCCGCGGATCATGCCGAAGCTCAGCGCGGAGTCGAAGAAGGACGCCCCCGGGTTCACGGTGACGGTCTCCTTGCCCGCGTTGATCAGGTCCGGGTCCACGGCGTCCTCCGTGGGGTACGGGCCCGTGCCGAGGATGCCGTTCTCGGACTGCAGCACCACGGACCGCCCGGCGGGGATGTGGTTGGGGATCAGCGTGGGCATGCCGATGCCGAGGTTGACGTAGGCGCCGTCCGGCAGCTCCTGCGCGGCGCGGGCCGCCATCTGGTCGCGGCTCAGGCCCTGGGGACGCCCGGTGGTCTGCTCGCTCATGCCTGCTCCTCCCCCGACGCGCGCACGGTGCGCTTCTCGATCCGCTTCTCGATGTCCGTGCCGACCTCCACGATCCGGTGCACGAAGACGCCGGGCAGGTGCACGTCATCCGGGTCGATCTCGCCGGGCTCGACGAGCTCCTCCACCTGGGCGATGCACACGCGGCCGGCCATGGCCGCGGGCGGGCCGAACTGGCGGGTGGCCTTGCGGAACACGAGGTTGCCGTGGCGGTCGCCCTTCCACGCGTGCACGAGGGAGAAGTCGGTGACGATGGAGCGTTCGAGCACATAGGTCTCGGGCTCGTCCGGGGTCTGGCTGAGGTAGCCCTCGCCGAGCACGAACGTGTCCGTGGGCTTGGCCTGCGAGGACTTCACCACGGTGCCGTCCGCGTCGTAGCGCATGGGCAGGCCGCCTTCGGCCACCTGGGTGCCGACGCCGGAGCGGGTGTAGAACGCCGGGATGCCGGCGCCGCCGGCGCGGAGCTTCTCCGCGAGGGTGCCCTGCGGGACGAGCTCCACCTCGAGCTCGCCCTCGAGGTACTGGCGGGCGAACTCCTTGTTCTCCCCCACATAGGAGGAGGTCATCTTCCGCAGCCGGCGCGCGCCGAGCAGGATGCCCAGGCCCCAGCCGTCCACGCCGCAGTTGTTGGAGACGACGGACAGGTCCGTGGCGCCCTGCTCGAGCAGGGCCTCGATGAGCTGCACGGGGTTGCCGGAGAGCCCGAAGCCGCCGACGGCCAGGGACGCGCCGTCCGGCACGTCCGCCACCGCCTCGGCGGGCGTGGCCACGGTCTTGTCGAGAGCCATGTCCGGGGTCCTTTCTGTCAGGGGCGGTCTGTCAGCGGAAGAGGATCAGGGCCTCGCCCTGGCCGCCGCCGCCGCAGAGCGAGACGGCCGCGCGGCCGCCGTCGCGCCGGTCGAGCTCGAGGGCGGCGTGCAGGGCCAGCCGGGCGCCGGAGGCGCCGATCGGGTGGCCCAGGGCGATGGCGCCGCCGTGGATGTTGGTCTTCTCGTGCGGGTAGCCGAGGTCGCGCAGGGACTGCACGGCCACCGCGCCGAACGCCTCGTTGATCTCGATGAAGTCGAGGTCGGCCACGTCCCAGCCCTGCTTCCGCACGGCGGCGTTGATCGCGTCCGAGGGCTGGGAGTGCAGCTGCGAGCTGTCCGGGCCGGCGGTCTGGCCGGGTGCGCCCACCGTGGCGAGGATCGTCAGGCCCTTCTCCTCGGCGAAGGCCCGCGAGGTCACCACGAGGGCGGCGGCGCCGTCGGACAGGGGCGAGGAGTTGCCGGCCGTGATGGTGCCGTCCTTCGCGAACGCCGGGCGCAGGGCGCCCAGCGACTCGGCGGTCGTGTCCGGGCGGACCCCTTCGTCCTGGGAGACGACCAGCGGGTCGCCCTTGCGCTGCGGGATCTCCACCGGGGCGATCTCGCCCTCGAAGACGCCCTCGGATTGGGCCCGGGCGGCCCGCTGGTGCGAGGCCGCGGCGACCTCGTCCTGCTCGGCGCGGGCGATGTTCCGCTCGCCGTTGCCGGACTCGGTCAGCTCGCCCATGGCCTCGTGGCTCAGGGAGTCGGTGAGGCCGTCCCACGCGACGGCGTCGAGCATGGTGGCCGGGCCGTACTTGAAGCCCGTGCGCGCGCCGGGCAGCAGGTGCGGGGCGTTGGTCATGGACTCCTGACCGCCGGCCACCACCACGTCCGCCTCGCCGAGGCGGATGAGACGGGCGGCGTCGATCACGGCGGTGAGGCCGGACAGGCACACCTTGTTGATCGTCATGGCCGGGACGTTCCACGGGATGCCCGCGGCGAGCGCGGACTGGCGGGCCGGGTTCTGGCCCGCGCCGGCCTGCACGACCTGGCCCATGTAGACCATGTCCACGTCCTCGGGGGCCACGCCGGCGCGCTCGAGCGCGTGCGTGATCGCGTGGGCGCCCAGGTCCACGGCGCGCAGGTCGGCCTGCTGCGAGAGCAGCCGGGTGAAGGGCGTGCGGGCACCGCCCACGATCACGGCATCGGTGGGCTGAGGCTGGGGCAGCTCGGCGGTCATGCGGTCCTCCTGGGACGTTCAACTCGGTTCATCACGATTCACTCAAATGCAGTCTATGACCCCGGTCACAGGCGCGCCAGGGAGCGACGCGTCTGTGACGGCGCGCCGCGGCACAGGGACCACGACGGCCCGCACCCGCAGCGCGCGGGTGCGGGCCGTCGTCGGGACGTCCGGGGGTCGGGCCGGAGCCTCAGAGGCCCTGGCCGGTGGGCGAGACGAGGATCTTCACGGCCGTCTCGTTGTGGTGGATGAGGGTCTCGAAGCCCTGGTCGACCAGGTCGTCGAGGCCGATCTTGCCGGTGATGAACGGCGCGAGGTCCACGGCGCCGTCCTCGACCATGCGGATGGTGTCCGCGTGGTCGTTCGCGTACGCGATGGTGCCGCGCAGGTCGATCTCCTTCATCACCAGCTTGTGCAGGGCCACGGCGGGCTCGTGGCCCCAGATGGACTCGTTGACGATCACCCCGCCGGGACGGACCGCGTCCAGCAGCATGTCCAGCACCACGTCCACCGAGGTGCACTCGAAGCCCACGTCCGCGCCCTGGCCGTCGTGCAGCTCGCGGATCTTCGCGGGCACGTCCACCTCGCGGGGGTCGAATGCCTCGTCTACCACGCCGGCCTCGAGCACCTTCTGGCGGCGCAGCTCCGAGAGCTCGGAGACGTACACCGTCAGGCCCTTGCCCTTGAGCACGGCCGCCGTGAGCGCGCCGATGGGGCCGGCGCCACCGATCACTGCCACGCCCGACGTCGGAGAGCCGGCCCTCACCCACGCGTGGTGGGCCACGGAGAGCGGCTCGATGAGCGCGGCCTGGTCGAGAGGCACGGAGTCGGCCACCGGGTGGACCCAGCGGCGCTGCACCGCGATCTGCTCGGCCAGTCCGCCGCCGTCGCCGCCCAGGCCGATGAAGTTCATGTCCGGCGCGAGGTTGTAGTCCGGTCGGTCCCGGTCCTCCTCGCGCACGATGTACGGCTCCACGACGACCTTCTGGCCGACCTCGAGGTCCGTGACGCCCTCGCCCAGGGCGGCGACGGTGCCGGACATCTCGTGGCCGAGCGTGACGGGGGCGGCGTCGCCGGAGATCGGGTGCGGGTGCCCGGCCGGCGGGATGAAGATCGGGCCCTCGAGGTACTCGTGCAGGTCCGTGCCGCAGATGCCGCACCACGCGACGTCCACGAGGACCTGCCCCGGGCCGGCCGTGGGCGAGTCGATCTCCTCGATGCGGATGTCCTTCTTGCCGTGCCAACGGGCGGCGCGCATGGTCATGCTGGTCGACCTCCTGGGTGGGAATGGAGTCTGGTGCCGGACCGGCGCGCGGGGGCGCCTGCCCGGTGCTTCGAGCATCCCACCGGGCCGGTCTCCCGGGCCAGGCCCGAGGCCCCTGCGGGGGCTTGAACGGCGACGCCGGCCGGCGCCTCACTGCGGAGGTGCGGGCCGGCGTCGTGGTGGCCTGGGCGGCGGGGCCGCGCCGTGGGGCTCAGTCCTCCTGGGCGGCCTTGACCTGCTCGGCGCGCCAGCGGATCCCGGCGTCCACGAAATCGTCGATGTGGCCGTCGAACACGGAGGAGGGGTTGCCCTCCTCGTGGCCCGTGCGCAGGTCCTTGACCATCTGGTACGGGTTCAGCACGTAGGAGCGCATCTGGTCGCCCCAGGACGCCTTGACGTCGCCGGCCATCTCCTTCTTCTTCGCGTCCTCCTCGGCCTTGCGCAGCAGCAGCAGACGGGACTGGAGCACGCGCAGGGCGGCGGCACGGTTCTGGATCTGCGACTTCTCGTTCTGCATGGACACGACGATGCCGGTGGGCAGGTGCGTCATGCGGACGGCGGAGTCCGTGGTGTTCACGGACTGGCCGCCGGGGCCCGAGGAGCGGAACACGTCCACCTTGATCTCGGACTCGGGGATCTCGATGGAGTCGTCCGACTCGATCAGCGGCACCACCTCGACCGCCGCGAAGGACGTCTGGCGGCGGCCCTGGTTGTCGAAGGGGCTGATGCGCACGAGGCGGTGCGTGCCGGCCTCCACGGAGAGGGTGCCGAACGCGTAGGGCGCGTTGACCTCGAAGGTGACGGACTTCAGGCCGGCCTCCTCCGCGTAGGAGGTGTCCATGACCTTGGTGGACCAGCCGCGCTGCTCGGCCCAGCGCAGGTACATGCGCATGAGGGTCTCGGCGAAGTCGGCCGCGTCCACGCCGCCGGCGCCCGCGCGGATGGTCACGACGGCGTCGCGCTGGTCGTACTCGCCGCTGAGCAGCGTGACGACCTCGAGTTCCTCCAGGGCCTTGCGGATGGAGGTCAGCTCCTGGTTCGCGTCGTCGAGGAGGGAGGGCTCGTCCTCCTCCGCGGCGAGCTCGACCATGGTCTCCAGGTCCTCGATGCGGCTCTCCAGGGAGGTGATGCGCTTGAGGTCCGTCTGACGGTGGGAGAGCTTGGAGGTGACCTTCTGGGCCTCCTCCGGGTCGTCCCAGAGGTCCGGTGCGGAGGCCTGCTGCTCCAGTTCGGCGATGTCCGCCTTGATGCGGTCGAGGTCCGAGACCTGCTCGATGGAGGCCAGGGTGTGGCGCAGGGAGTCGATCTCCGCAGAGAAGTCAGTATCAGCCATGATTCGGCCAGCCTACCGCGTGGGGTGGACGCCGGTCGCGGCCGGTGACGACGAGTCGACCCGGGCCGGGACCCGCGCGACTTCTAGGAGCAGCGGTGCGGTTCGGGCAGGCGGGTCGCCGGGGGCCACCGGCCCACCGTCGCCGTCCGGTCAGCGGAGGCGCAGGCGCTGGCCCGGGTGGATCTCGGTGCTCAGCGTGGCGCCGTTCAGGCTGAGCAGCTGGGTGACCGGGACGCCCGTGGCGCGGGACACCGCGTACCAGCCCTGGCCGGGGAGCACGGTGTAGGTGGCCGGCGTCGTCGTGGTGGAGGTGGCGGGCAGCAGCAGGGTCTGGCCGACGCGGATCATGTGCGGATCGGAGATCTTGTTGAGGGTGGCCAGCGCCTGCCAGCCGCCGGTGACCCCGTAGCGGGTGGCGATGAGGCTCAGGGTGTCGCCGGCCTGGACCGTGACGGTCCGGGGTGTCGTGGACCGCAGCACCGGCGCGGTGTCCACGGCGAGGCGGACCAGACGCGCGTAGACGCTCGCACCCTGCCCGCGGGGGTGGATGCGGTCCTCGCGGAAGTCCGTCACATAGGCCGAGGCCCGCTTCCAGTCCGCCACCACCACGCGGCTGGGGTAGGTGGCGGCGAGGTTGCGCATCGCCGTGTTGGTGGACGTCTCCCAGGCGACCGGTCCGGAGGCCGTGACCAGCACGAGTGTGCGTCCGGTCCCGACGAGGTCCATCGCCCGGCGAACCTGGGTGGCCGTGGCACCGCCGTCGTTCACACCGAGGCCGAGCACGACGACGTCACCGAGGCGGCCGGCCTGCTTGAGCTCGGCCAGGCGTGTCAGGCCCTGGGCGAAGGTGCGGCCCTCGCGGGCGTCGATGGTCAGCCCCGGCATTTCGAGGTTCATCAGGGACGCCGCGCCGAGGGCGATGGAGTCGCCGACCACGGTCACCCGGCGACCGGCCGAGGAGGGGGCCATCGGCCCGGAGTAGGGGGTGCCGGTGCGCGAGGTGGCCGGCAGGTGCTTCGAAACGGCCGGAAGGACGAGGGGCTGGCCGGCGCGGATCGCGGTGCTGGTCGTGGCGCCGTTGGCACGGAGCAGGTCCGCGAGTTCGACCCCCACGCGTGGGGCGATGTACGCCCACGTGTCCCCAGACTGGGCCAGGTAGGTGCCCGGCGCGAGCCCGGTGGTCGCGGTGGTGGTCGTCGTCCCTGAGGCGGAGGTGACTGCCGGGGCGGCCGGGGCCGCGGAGACCAGGGCGGCGACGACGAGGACGGAGGCGCCGAGGCGCGTGCCGAGGGTGGAGCGGTTCATGCGGGGCTTTCAGGCGGGGAGGACGGGCTTCCGCAGGACTGACCACTCGAGATGTGCGTCACACCGGGTGCGGTCAGATCATTGTATGGCGCGCGGGACGTCTCGACGCGTTGCCCGCTTCGGAGGGGCACCCATGCCCGGTCGGCGGCGGGCACGCGGTCAGTGGTGGGAGGGCTGGGCGGCCACGGTCGCGTGCCAGCGGCGGATGGCTGCCGCGACGGCCTCGGGCTCGGCGACGTGCGGCCAGTGGCCCGGGCCGACGTCGACGACGGTGGCGTGCTGAGTGACCGCGTCCAGGTCCCGCTGGTGGACGTCCCGGGTGCTGCGCACGTACAGCGTCGGGACGGTGAGGGAGGACCACAGGGCACGGGTGTCCGCGGCAAGGACGGCGGCCCAGAGCTCGCGCATCGAATGGTCCGGCGTGGCGTCCAGGTCGGCCAGGATCCGCTCGTGCCACGGCTCCGGGACGAGGAGGTCCCGCGCGAGCGAGGCGCGGAGCACGCTCCGCCAGTCCGGGCGGGCGGCGAGGCGGGCCTTCGCCGCCCGGGCGGCCAGGGCGGGGTCCGTCACCGGGACGTTCGAGTCGATGACCACGAGGGCGCGGGGTCGCACCAGCCCGTCGGCGACGGCGCGCAGCGCGATGACCCCGCCCGTGCTGTGGCCGATCAGCAGCCCCGGCACGGGGCCGGCCTGCGCCGCCCAGGTGTGGGCGGCGTC
>NZ_RBLN01000071.1:0-9046 GCF_003989405.1 Micrococcus sp. HSID17227
CTCCGCCGCCCGGCCGCTCGAGGCCCGGGGCGTCGAACTGGAGATCGGCCTGCCCGAGGGCGCCCGCGCGCCCCTGCTGACCGTCCTGGCCGAGGCGCTGGCCGAGGGCCACGGCGAGCGCGCCGCCGTCCTCGTGGTCACCGCGACCACCCGCGAGGCCGAGGACCTCGTGACCGACCTCGCCGCCTGGGCCCCCGCCGGTGCCGCCGCGCTGTTCCCGTCCTGGGAGACGCTGCCCCACGAGCGCCTGTCCCCGCGCTCGGACACCGTGGGCGCCCGCCTGGCCGTGCTGCGCCGCCTCGCCCACCCGGAGGAGCACGCGGAGGGCCCGCTGCGCGTCGTCGTCGCCCCCGTGCGCGCCGTGCTGCAGCCCCTCGTGGCCGGGCTCGGCGAGCTGAGCCCCGTGACCCTGCGGACGGGGGAGGAGCGGGACTTCGACGGTGTGGTGGCCGCGCTCGCGGACGCCGCCTACTCGCGCGTGGACATGGTCAGCCGGCGCGGCGAGTTCGCCGTGCGCGGCGGGCTGATCGACGTGTTCCCGCCCACCGAGGACTACCCCGTGCGCATCGAGTTCTTCGGCGACGAGGTGGAGCAGATGCGCTGGTTCTCCGTGGCGGACCAGCGCTCCCTCGAGGACACCACGGAGGACGGCTCGGGTCACCCCACCGAGCTGTACGCGCCCCCGTGCCGCGAGCTGCTGATCACGGACCACGTGCGCCGGCGCGCCAAAGAGCTGATCCCGGCCATGCCCGCCGCCGCGGACATGCTGGACCGGATCGCCGAGGGCGTGGCCGTGGAGGGCATGGAGTCCCTCTCCCCGCTGCTGGCCGAGGCCATGACGTCGCTGCCCCGCATGCTGCCCGCAGGCTCGCTGACCGTCCTCGTGGAGCCCGAGCGCCTGCGCGGCCGCGCCGACGACCTGCTGGCCACCAACGAGGAGTTCCTCCAGGCCGCGTGGGCCGGTGCCGCGCAGGGCGCGGTCGCCCCGGTGGACGTGGCCGGGGCGGACCAGTCCGCCGCGGGCGGCTTCCTCACGGTGGCCGAACTCCGCGCCGCCGCCCTCGAGCAGGACCAGGGGTTCTGGTCCGTCACCGCGCTGGTCTCGGACGCCGAGCTGTTGCCCGACGCCGCCACCCTGCGCGCCACCCTCGGCGTCCCGCAGACCTTCTCGGGCGACATCGAGGCCATGGTCGCGCACACCCGCGTCCGGCTCGCGGAGGGGTGGCATGCCGTGGTCCTCACCGACGGCCCCGGCTCCGCCCGCCGTCTCGCCGAGCTCACCACGGAGGCCGGCCTCACGGCCGCCGTGGTGGACGGGCCCCTGCCCGCGGACCTCGCCCCGGGGCGGGTCTCCATCGCGACGGCGCCCGTCGGCTCCGGCTTCACGATCCCGGACGCGCAGATCGCCCTGATCACGGAGCACGACCTCTTCGGCCGGCACCGCACCGCTGGGACGCGCGCCCCCGGGGCACGGCTGGCCCGGAAGCGGCGCAACGCCGTCGACCCGCTGACCCTGCAGCCCGGCGACCACGTGGTGCACTCCCAGCACGGCATCGCCCGCTTCGTGGAGCTGCAGCGCCGCAAGGTCACCGGCGGTCCGCGCACCGCCCCCGGCGCCGAGGAGTCCTACCGCGAGTACCTCGTGCTCGAGTACGCGCCCTCGAAGCGCGGTGCCCCGGGCGACCGGCTGTTCGTGCCCACCGACCAGCTCGACCTGATCTCCACCTACGTGGGCGGGGAGACGCCGTCGCTCTCCAAGATGGGCGGCTCGGACTGGGCGCAGACCAAGTCCAAGGCCAAGCGCGCCACCCGCGAGATCGCCGGCGAGCTCATCCGCCTGTACTCGGCCCGCATGGCCTCGCGCGGCCACGCGTTCGCCCCGGACACCCCGTGGCAGGGCGAGCTGGAGGAGGCGTTCCCGTTCATCGAGACGCCGGACCAGCTGACCACCATCGAGGACGTCAAGAAGGACATGGAGGCGGCCGTCCCCATGGACCGGCTCGTCTCCGGCGACGTCGGCTTCGGCAAGACCGAGGTGGCCGTGCGCGCCGCGTTCAAGGCGGTGCAGGACGGCAAACAGGTGGCCGTCCTCGTCCCGACGACGCTGCTCGCCCGCCAGCACCACCAGACGTTCTCCGACCGGTTCGCCGGCTTCCCCGTGAAGGTGGCCGCGCTCTCCCGGTTCCAGACCGCCAAGGAGTCCAAGGAGGTCGTCGAGGGGCTCGCGCACGGTGAGGTGGACGTGGTGATCGGCACCCACCGGCTGCTCTCCGACCAGGTGCAGTTCAAGGACCTGGGCCTGGTGATCGTGGACGAGGAGCAGCGCTTCGGCGTCGAGCACAAGGAGGCGCTGAAGAAGATGCGCACCAACGTGGACGTGCTCGCCATGTCCGCCACGCCCATCCCGCGCACCCTCGAGATGTCCCTCACCGGCATCCGCGAGACCTCCACGCTGGCCACCGCCCCGGAGGAGCGCCACCCCGTGCTCACCTCGGTGGGCCCGTACTCGGACCAGCAGGTCACCGCGGCCATCCGCCGCGAGCTGATGCGCGAGGGCCAGGTGTTCTACGTGCACAACCGCGTCACCACCATCGACAAGGTGGCCAAGCGCATCGCCGAGCTGGTGCCGGAGGCGAGGATCGCCGTCGCCCACGGCAAGATGAGCGAGGCCCGGCTCGAGCAGATCATGGTGGACTTCTGGGAGCGGAAGTTCGACGTGCTCGTCTCCACCACGATCATCGAGACCGGCCTGGACATCGCCAACGCCAACACCCTGATCGTGGAGGACGCCCACCGCTACGGCCTCTCGCAGCTGCACCAGCTGCGCGGCCGCGTGGGCCGTGGCCGCGAGCGGGCGTACGCGTACTTCTTGTACGACCCGCAGAAGCCCCTGGGCGAGGTGGCCCTCGAACGCCTCAAGGCCGTGGCCACCCACAACGAGCTCGGCGCGGGCATGCAGCTGGCCATGAAGGACCTCGAGATCCGCGGCGCCGGCAACCTGCTGGGCGGCGAGCAGTCCGGCCACATCGCCGGCGTGGGCTTCGACCTGTATCTGCGGATGGTGGGCGAGGCCGTGGCCGACTTCAAGGGCGAGGAGGACACCGCGCCCGCCGAGGTGAAGGTGGAGCTGCCGGTCAACGCCCATCTGCCGCACGACTACGTGCCGGGGGAGCGGCTGCGCCTGGAGATGTACCGCAACCTCGCCCAGGCCGCGGACGACGCCGCCGTGGACGCCGTGGTGGAGGAGCTCAAGGACCGCTACGGCCCGCTGCCGGAGCCGGTGGAGGCGCTCGTCGCCGTCGCCCGGTTCCGCAACCGGGCGCGGGCCGCGGGCGTCACCGAGGTGATGCTGCTGGGCCAGAACGTGAAGTTCGGCCCCGCCGCGGACCTGCCGGAGTCCCGTCAGATGCGCCTGACCCGCATGTACAAGGGCGCCCAGGTCAAGCCGGCCCTGAACGGCGTCCTCATCCCGCGGCCCAAGACCAAGCCGGTCATGGGTCAGGACCTCGTGGACGTCCCGCTGCTCGAGTGGGCGCAGCAGGTGGTCGACGCGATCTTCGCGCCGGAGGGCTGAGCCGGGTCAGGCCGTCCGCACGCGGACGAGGACGCCGTGCGCCTCGAGCATCTCGAGGAAGGCGTGGACGTCGGCCGCGACGTCGGCGGGGTCGAGGCCGAACGCCTCCGCCACCTGGACCGTGATTGTCGTCGTCGACAGCGGCGTCGGCGGATCCGCGACCAGGTCGTCATCCGGGGTGCGGCCGCCCACGAGGACGTCCCAGATCACGTCGCCCGAGGCGCTCAACAGCAGCGGCTGACCGGCCTCGAGCGTCATGACGACGGCCTGGCCGCCGGCGGTGCGGGCCCACGCGATGTCGGGGGCCAGGGCCCAGCCCTCGGTGGTCTCAACGGTCACGGCGCACCGCCTTCCTCCAGGCCCAGCCGGCGAGTGCGCCGAGCCGGGCGCGCTGCTCGCGCCACAGGTCCGCGCGGGTGACAGGCCGGCCCAGGCGCATCTGCAGATGGGGGCGGTTCACCGGGATCGTGCGGGCCACGAGGACGGCCCGCTCCCGCGCCGTGGCGGCCGACTGCCACCGGGTGCGGAACAGCTCCAGACCGCTCTGGCTCTCGTGCAGCGCCGCGAAGAGGGTCAGCTGCCTGGAGTCGACGCCGTCGGCGGCCTCGCCCGTGGCGACGTGCCAGGCCGCGCCCGCGTCCAGCCGGTGGGCTTCCTCGCGCAGGGCTGCCCAGCTTTCGGCGGGCAGGGATTCCCGGATGTGCCGGACGTCGTGCGCGCCGCGATACGGATCGCGGGCCGCGTGGACGATGACGACGAGCCGCTGGTGGCACGGGCTCGGCACCGGAACGGGCCGGCCGGCGATCACGAGGTGGGTGTGCTCGCTCCACAGGGTGTCGAAGGCCGCCTCGGGGGACGGGCCGAGTCCGGGGAAGAGCCGATGCACGTCCACATACCCCAGCTGGTCATGCCAGAGCGTGGCCGCGTGCTGGAAGATCGATCCCTCCGAGAAGGTGGCGACCGGTTCCCAGCCGTGGGAGTCCAGGAGTGCGATGACGGCGGCGGCATCGGTGGGATGGACCAGCAGGTCCACGTCCGAACTGCGGCGGTGATCGGGGTAGACGCCGGGCTCGGTGGCGTAGCCCTTGAGGTGCAGGGCGCGGATGTCGGCCCGGCCCAGCAGGTGCGCGATGCGGGCGTGGGCGAGGCGGACGCGGATCTCGAGGTCCAGGGACGGCGGGGCGGCCGGTCGCTGTCCCGTCGCACGTTCCCCCATGGCCGCGAGCTTAGCCGACCGAAAGGAGGGCCCCTCATCCACACGGACGCACAGGGATGCTGGCGACGAGCTGGGCGACCCGTCTACACTGTCTTTGAGACCTCCACAGCCGATTCTCATGAATCGTGTCGCGGGGCTCTGTCCACTCGCGTGACCCGTGACCCCGTTCGGGCGCGAAAGCCACACCTCGACTCGAAACGAGTGAAGCCATGCAGAAGAACACCTCCACCCTCTCCCGTCGCAAGGTGACCGCCGGCATCGCCTGGACGGTTCCGGCCGTCGCCGCCGTCGCCGCCGCCCCGTTCGCCGCGGCCTCCCCGACCGGCTGTGCCGACGTGACCACGGGCACCGCCGTGAAGCACCAGGGCGGCGGCCAGTCCGATGGCATCAAGCAGGCCTACGGCTTCACCATCACCATCACCAACACGTCGCCCACCCCCGTGTACGTCAACCCGGGCACGGTGACCGTGGTGTTCGGCGGTCATACCACCCGAAACGGTGAGGCGCGTCTCTACACCGACAGCCCGTGCGAGGGAGGCAGGCGACTGGCCGCCATGGACCCCGAGCTGCTCCTGCAGCCGGGCGAGTCCAAGACCTACTACTACCTGGTGAACAAGACCGGCAACTCGGCCAACGAGTCCGGCTGCGTCAAGGGCAAGCTGCAGCTGGCCCTGCCGACGAGCGCTCCTGAGGGCGCGGATCTCTGCAACGACGGTGTCGTCGAGTTCAGCAACTGCTTCGAGACCACCCCGCCCTCGGTGAAGTGCTGATCTTCTGAGCACCGCCACGAAGGGCCCCGCCTCCTCAGAGGCGGGGCCCTTCTGCATCCCCGGGCCCGTGCCGTCGATGCGACGACCTGGCCCTGCGGCCGGGCGCCGTCAGCGTGGCGACGCGTCACCCGCGGTCCCGGCCGCGGCCTCGGCGGCGTCCCGGGGCGCCTGGTAGTAGACGTCGTAGCTGCCGCCGTCCGCGCCGTAGCCCCCGCCGTAGTAGTCCGAGCCCACACCGGAGGCCGGGGTGCCGTTGAGCACGACGCCGAGCACCCGGGCGTTGACGCCCGCGAGCATGTCCCGGGCCACCTCGAGGTGCTCCTTGCGGGTCTTGCCGTGGCGGATCACCAGGACGGTGCCGTCCACCGCCGCGGCGAGCAGGGTCGAGTCCGTGACGGGCAGCACGGGCGGGGCGTCCACGAGCACCATGTGCGTCTCGGCGAGGGCGGTGAGCAGGTCCTTCATCCGCTCGGAGCCGAGCTGTTCGGACGGGTTCGGGGGAGTGCGGCCGGCAGGCAGGAGGAGCAGCCCGTCCTCGCCCACGGGGATCAGCACGTCCTGGAGGGCGACGTCCCCGTTGAGGACCTCGGACAGGCCCACGCGGCCGTCGACGCCGAACTGCAGGGCCTGGCGGGGGCGACGCAGATCGGCGTCGATGAGGATCACCGGCTGGCCGGCGGCCGCCACGGTCAGGGCCAGGTTGCCGATCACCGTCGACTTGCCCTCGCCGGGGTTGGAGCTGGTGAACGCGATGGTGCGGGGCGGATCGTCCACCGCAGCGAACCGCAGGTTGGTCCGCAGCTGACGCACCGCCTCCGACGCGCGGGGGGAGAGGGGCGCCATCGGCGCCGTGCGTTCCGCCTTCATGCTGGGGTCCAGGGGGATGGCGCCGAGCAGGCCCGCCCCGCCCGCCACCTGGGCGTCCGTCGTCGTCCGCACGTTGACGTCCAGCAGCCGCCGCAGGAGCGCGACGATCAGGCCGAGGACGAGGCCTGCGCCCAGGCCGTACAGCAGGTGGCGGACGCGGTCCGGGCTCGAGGGCGTGGCCGGCACGAGGGCGTCCTCCATGGCCGTGACCTTGACGTTGGACGTCGGATCGAGCTCGTTCGCCACGTCGGCGGTCGCCACGAGCGCCCCGTTGGCCAGCGCGGCGGCCTGCTGCGCATCGGGGGCCACGGCGGACACCGTGATGAGGTTCGAGTTCGGCACCAGGGCGGCGCTCATGGTCGCGCCGGCGGTGTCCAAGCCCTCGGCCGCGATCCGCTCGCGGACCGTGCGGCTGTTGATCAGCGGGATGTAGGACTGGGCGCGGGTCTGGGCGGTCTCGGTGCCGGAGATGCTCGCCTCCCCCTCCACCGTGACGAACGCGGTCGAGGTGGCGGTGTACAGCGTGGGCTGCAGCAGCGAGTACACGAGGCCCGCCGCCAGGCCCAGGGCGGCGCACCCCAGGATCACCAGGCGGTTCGCACGCAGCACACGAAGGAAATCAATGATGTTCATGGGATCCCAGGATCGAAGGGCAGCGACTCAGCTCACTCTAACAAGCGGGACAGCCCGTTCTGCCGCACTCGTCTACGCTGGGCGTGGGGCGGAGACGCGCCCCGGCAGGGCGACGGAGGAGCGGTCATGACGGTGGGGCACGACGCGCACGGACCGCGGCACTCCGACCCCCGCTACGTGGCCCTGCAGACGGAACGGGAGAAGCACGCCCGCGCCGCCGCCCGCGGCACGTCCGTGTGGTCGGCCGACCAGGACGCCGCCGTCCCGCGCGAGCCCCTGCGCATCCCCGAACTGCTGCTCGGGGCCCTGCTGGCCATGGAGGCGTTCAGCGTCCCCCTCGGCCCCGTGGCGCTCCCGCTGAACGAGGCGGGCATGCTCCTGCTGCTGGCCCTGGCGCTGTGCCGACGGTCCCGCCGCGATGTCTCCGCCCTCGGGCTGACCGCCGTGCTCGCCGCCGCCGTGCTGCTGTTCCTCGCGATCGTCTCCGTGTCCCAGGGCATTCCGGACCTGGAATGGCTGCGCCGGTGGGTGCGGATGGCGGCCCTCGTCGGGCTCGTCGGCTGCATCGCCGGCGGCCGGCTCAGCCTGCGCTCGCTCGCCGTCGGGCTCGGCGCCGCCATGGCCCTGAACGTGCCCCTCTTCTACGCCGGCCTCGTCCCCGCGCCCTACGGCAGTTTCCTGACCGGCATCCTCGCGGACAAGAACGTGGCGGGCCTCTACTACGCGGCCATGCCGGTCCTGGCGCTCGCCCTCGTGCGGGCGCGGCGGTGGAAGCTGATCCTGCTCGTCGCCGCCGCGGTGTGCGTCGTCCTCACGGGCTCCCGCACCTCCATGGCGGGCTTCGCCTGCGCCGTCCTGTGGCTCTGGCTGACGCCGCGGATGGGGGCGGGTCTGCGCCTGGTCCTGCTGGCGGTCCTCGCCTGGGCGGTCGCGTTCGCCGAGGAGAACCTGGCCCGCATCGCCTTCTTCGCGGACCGCACCGGCACGGACTGGCTGCGCTCGAACATCCAGGCCGAGACGGCTGTGCGCGTCGCGGAGACGCCGTGGTACGGCCGGGGCCTCACCACGGCGTACGTGGACTTCGGCGGCGCCACGTGGCACTACCACAACTCCTACGCGGGCCTCTACACCGAGGGCGGCGTCGTGCTCCTCCTCGCCGTCCTCGGCGCGTACGCGTTCTTCGGGCTGCGCCTGTTCAGCGCCCGGCTGCGCACCCCCTCGCGCGTGGCGGTGGAGGCGGCGGCCGTCGTCGTGTTCGTCTCCGCGACGCAGCTGGGCGAGGTGTTCATCACGATCCCCAGCATGCTCGTCGTCGCCGCCGGCGTGACCCTCTGGCTCGACGAGCGGGACGCCCCGCTCGAGAGCGAGGTGCTCGAGCGGCGCCGTCGTCGGGTGCTGGCCGCGGCGCGCCAGGGGCAGCACGCCCCGTCCTCCGGCGGGCACGCCGTCCCCGATCTCTGACGCCGGCCGGTCAGGCGCCCGTCGGCTCCTCCTCCACGAGGTCCCCGTCGAGGGCCCGGGCGATCTCCCACGCCAGCAGCTCGACGATCGGCTGCGCGGTCTGCGCCATCGCGGCGTAGCCCTCGGCGGGGCCGCGGAACGGGTCCGGCAGATCCGCGTCCGGTCGCTCCCCGTGGGCGATCAGGCGGGAGCGCAGCTCCGCCAGGGCCGTCACGAGCGCGGTGACGCCGGCGCCCGGAGGGACCGCCGCGGCGAGCTCCTCGCCGTGGTCGCGCAGGAGGGTGCCCATGCCGAGGATCGTGAAGGTCCGGCGCACCGCCGCGGGGTCCTCGCGCAGCACCTCGTCCAGGTGGTCGTCCGTCGCGGTCAGGACGAGGTCCTGGCCCGCCAGCGAACGCCCGGTCAGCTGCTGCGGCCGATGCTGCGTCAACGCCGCGCGGACTCGGCGGCTCGGCGCGAGGTCGAGCAGCGGGCCGGGGACGGTCAGCGCCTGGTTCGGCTCCGTGCCCGCGCTCGTGACCTCCG
>NZ_RBLN01000072.1:0-9120 GCF_003989405.1 Micrococcus sp. HSID17227
TGGGCCACCGCGGACCGCATCCGCGACGCGCTGGCCGCGGCCGGCGTCGTGGTGGAGGACGGCGCCGACGGCGCCACATGGCGCCTGGCGGACTGACACCTAGACTGGAGGGCGATCCGGCGGCGCCCCGCGTGCCGCCGCCCCCGTCCCCGGCACGCAGGAGTCCCGCCATGTCCACCGCCCCCCGCTCCGGCGGATCCCGCAAGCCCAAGGGCAAGAAGGGCCCCATGAAGGGCACCGGCGGCCACGGCCGCAAGGCGCTCGAGGGCCGCGGACCCACCCCCAAGGCCGAGGACCGGGTCTACCACAAGGCACACCGCGCCAAGCAGCTGGCCGAGCGCTCGGCCGCCAAGCGCGGCCCCGTGAAGGACCAGGTCCGCGGCCGCGTGAAGCTCACGGACGAGACGGTCTCCGGTCGCAACCCCGTGCTCGAGGCGCTGCGCGCGGGCATCCCGGCCAAGGCGCTGCACGTGGCCGTGCGCATCGAGATGGACGACCGCGTCAAGGAGGCCCTGCGCCTCTGCCTCGAGCAGGGCGTGCCGGTCCTGGAGAACACCAAGCCGGAGCTGGACCGCCTCTCCGGCGAGGCCGTGCACCAGGGCATCGTGCTGCAGATCCCGCCCTATGAGTACGCGGACGCCACGGCCCTGGCCCTCGACGCGCTCGCGAAGCACGAGAAGGGGCACCTGCGGACCCCGCCGCTGCTGATCGCGCTCGACGGCATCACCGACCCCCGCAACCTCGGCGCCATCATCCGGGCCGGCTCCGCGTTCGACGCGGACGGCGTGATCGTGCCCGAGCGCCGCTCCGTCGGCGTGACCGCCACCGCCTGGCGCACCTCGGCCGGCGCGGCCGCGCGGGTGCCCGTGGCCCAGGCCGGCAACCTGAACACCACCCTCGTCGACCTGCACAGGGCCGGCTACTTCGTGCTGGGCCTCGACGGCGGCGGGGACGTCTCCCTGCCCGGGCTCGCCCTGGCCACGGAGCCGCTCGTGCTCGTGGTGGGGGCCGAGGGCAAGGGTCTGTCCCGCATGGTGCGGGAGCACTGCCAGCAGATCGTGTCCATCCCGATCGACTCGACGATGGAGTCCCTCAACGCCTCGATGGCGGTGGGCATCTCCCTGTACGAGATCTCGGTGCAGCGCGCCGGCGGGCGCTGACCTCCACGGCGTCCCGCCCGGGATGACGGCCGGGCGGGACGCGGGTGTCGCGCACGGCGCCGACGGGGGCAGACTGTCCACGGTGACGCCGATCACATGGCAGGATGTCGCGTGAATGCGCGCACGTCTTGCCCGTGATGCGTGTCACCGCGCACAGTGTCTGCACTGTGTCCGACGGGCCCCCGTCGGCGAGCGCATCCCGCACCGCACCATCAGAACGAGGTCCGTCTCATGAAGCACCGCTCCCTCCCCCTCACCGCCGCCCTCGCCGTCGCCGCCTTCGGGCTCACGGCGTGCGGCGACTCCGGCTCCGGCGGTTCCGGCTCGTCCTCCGCCGCCGGCGGCGACGGCTCCTACACCGTGGGCATCAACCAGCTCGTCTCCCACCCGGCGCTCGACGGTGCGGCCGAGGGCTTCAAGGAGGCGTTCAAGGACGCCGGCCTGGACGTGACGTTCGAGGAGCAGAACGCCCAGGGCGAGCAGGCCACCGTCACCTCCATCGCCTCCACCTTCGCCAACGACGCGGACGTGGACCTCGTGGCCGCGATCGCGACCCCCGCCGCGCAGGGCACCGCCTCGGCCGTGAAGGACAAGCCGGTCGTGTTCATGGCGGTCACCGACCCGAAGGGCGCTGAGCTCGTGGCCTCGGACGAGGCCCCGGGCGGCAACGTCACCGGCGTCTCGGACCGCAACCCGGTCAAGGAGCAGCTGCAGCTGCTCAAGGACGTGAAGCCGGACGCCACGACCGTCGGCATCGTCTACAACTCCGGCGAGGCCAACTCCAAGGTCCAGGTGGGCCAGGCCAAGGAGGCCGGCAAGGAGCTGGGCCTCGAGGTCAAGGAGGCCACCATCACCAACTCGTCCGAGGTCCAGCAGGGCGTGCAGTCCCTGTCCGGCGTGGACGGCATCTACGTGCCCACGGACAACGCCGTCGTCTCGGCGCTGGAGACCGTGGTGGGCTACGGCAAGGAGCAGCGCATCCCCGTCATCTCGGCGGACATCGACTCCGTCGAGCGCGGCGCCCTGGGCACGTACGGCATCGACTACGAGGCGCACGGCAAGCAGGCCGGCGAGATGGCCGTGAAGATCCTCAAGGACGGCGCGAAGCCGGCCGAGCTGCCCGTGGGCTACGCCGACCCGGCCAACCTGCAGCTCGTGCTGAACCCGAAGGCCGCCGAGGCCTACGGCGTCGAGATCCCCGCCGAGCTCACGGACAGGGCCGACCAGCTCGTCGAGGGCTGATCCCGCGCCTGACCCGCCTCCGCGGCGGCCCGGACCACGAGGTCCGGGCCGCCGCGGAGCACGTCGACGGCCGGCCCACCCCGCCCGCCGTCGTCCGTCCCCCTCGCACCGCCCGAAAGGCACCCACCCCATGCTGACCGCAGTGGAACTGGGTCTGATCTACGCCGTCGTCGCGCTCGGCGTGTACCTGACCTTCCGCATCCTCGACTTCCCCGACCTCACGGTGGACGGCTCGTTCACCACCGGCGCCGCCACGGCCGCCGTGCTCATCACGGGCGGCACGCCGGTGCCCCTGGCCATGCTCGCCGCCTTCGTGGCGGGCGCGCTCGCGGGCCTCGTCACCGGCCTGCTGCACACCAAGGGCCGGATCGACGGCCTGCTCGCCGGCATCCTCACGATGATCGCGCTCTACTCGATCAACCTGCGGATCATGGGCAAGGCCAACATCCCCCTGCTCGGCCAGGACACCCTGTTCACGTGGCTCGACGACCTGGGCCTGGCCCGGAACTGGGGCTCGATCCTCGTGCTCTTCCTCGGCGTGTTCGTGGTGAAGCTGATCCTCGACTGGTTCCTGCACACGGACCTGGGCCTCGCCCTGCAGGCGACCGGTGACAACGAGGAGATGATCCGCTCGTACGGCGTCTCCACGGACCGGATGAAGATCCTCGGCCTCATGATCTCCAACGGCCTCGTGGCCCTCGGCGGCTCCCTGCTGGCCATGTACCAGGGCTTCGCGGACATCTCCATGGGCATCGGCCTCATCCTCGTGGGCCTGGCGTCCGTGATCGTGGGCCAGGCCGTGTTCGGCCAGCGCACGGTCTTCTGGGCGACGCTCGCCGTGATCGTCGGCGCCGTGCTCTACCGCCTGATCATCCAGTTCGCCCTCAACGCGGGCCTGAGCCCGAACGACATGAAGCTGATCTCCGCGGCTCTCGTCGTCGTGGCCCTGCTGCTGCCGCGCTTCGGCTTCGCCAAGCGCCTGAGCCTGCGCACTCGGGGCACGGCCGCGACCCCGGGGCCGGCCGCCGCCGCACCGGCCACCGCCGGCATGCCCCTGACCGGCGAGCCGGGTGGCGCCGCCCCCGCCGCATCCGTCCCCGAGGAGGCCCCCCGTGCTTGAGATCTCGCAGGTCTCCAAGACCTTCTTCCCGAACACCGTCAACGAGCGGCGCGCCCTGCAGGGCATCGACCTGCACCTGGCCGAGGGCGACTTCGTCACCGTGATCGGCTCCAACGGCGCCGGCAAGTCCACGATCCTGAACACGATCGCCGGCAAGCTGCTCCCGGACACCGGCACCGTGGCCGTAAGCGGCAAGGACGTCACCCGCATGCCGGACCACCGCCGCGCGGCCTCGATCGGCCGGGTGTTCCAGGACCCGACGGCGGGCACGGCACCGAACCTCACGATCGAGGAGAACATGGCCCTGGCCTGGCGACGCGGGCACGCCCGCGGGCTCTCGCGGGGCGTCTCCCGCGCCCGGCGCGCCACGTTCCGCGACGAGCTCACGAAGCTCGAGCTCGGCCTGGAGAACCGCCTCACCGCCAAGGTGGGGCTGCTCTCCGGCGGCCAGCGTCAGGCGCTGAGCCTGCTCATGGCCACGTTCTCGGGCCCGAAGATCCTGCTGCTGGACGAGCACACCGCCGCCCTGGACCCGTCCCGGGCGGAGCTGGTGACCCGTCTGACCCGGCAGGTGGTGGCCGAGCACCGGCTCACCACGCTGATGGTCACGCACAACATGTCCCAGGCCCTCGAGGTCGGCAACCGGCTGATCATGATGCACGACGGCCGGATCATCCTCGAGCTGGACGAGCAGGAGAAGGCCGGGCGCACCCCGGCGGACCTGTTGGCCGAGTTCGCCAAGATCAAGGGTGCCGTCGTGGACGACAAGACCATGCTGTCCTGAGCGCTCCGTCCGGCGCCCCCGTGTCCCCGGCCCGCCCCTCCGCCCCACGGCGGGCGGGCGGGCCGGCCGTTCTCACCGGCGCGGCCGCGGGGTAGCGTCGTGGCGTGAGCACCGCGAAGCCCGACACCCAGAGCGCCACCGCAGCCGATGTCCGCCTCCAGACCGTCACGGGGCGCATCCCGGTGACGGACGTGCAGCCCGTCGTGCTGGACGGCCGGTTCCCGGCGAAGGCCGTGGTCGGTGAGGACATCCCCGTCCGCGCCACCGTGTTCCGCGAGGGCCACGACTCCGTGCGCGCCACCGTCCGTCTGCTCGACCCGGCCGGCGCCGAGGTGCAGCGCGTGCAGATGCGTCCGGGCCGGCCCGGGCTGGACGAGGTCGTGGCCACGCTGCGGCCCGCCGAGCCGGGCCTGCACCAGTTCGTGGTCGAGGGCTGGGACGACCCGGTGGGCACGTGGAAGCACGCGGCCACCGTCAAGATCGCCGCCGGCGTCGACGTGGAGCTGATGCTCGCCGAGGGCGCCGCCCTGTTCCGCCGGGCCGCCGAGGACGCGGAGCGCTCGGCCGAGGACCGCGCCGTGTTCGAGGAGGTCGTTCGCGGCCTCGAGGACGAGTCGCTCATCCCGGCCCAGCGCCTGGCCTCCGCCGAGTCGGCGGAGGTGTCCGCCGTCCTCCACGCCCGCCCCGTGCGGGAGCACCTCACGAGCTCCGAGCTCTACCCGCTGGACGTGCAGCGCGAGCTCGCCGGCCGCGGTGCCTGGTACGAGTTCTTCCCCCGCTCCGAGGGCGCCCGCTTCGACGAGGCCTCCGGCACGTGGTCCTCCGGCACCTTCGCGACGGCGGCCCGCCGGCTCCCGGCGGTCGCCCGGATGGGCTTCCAGGTGGCCTACCTGCCGCCGATCCACCCGATCGGCACCACGCACCGCAAGGGTCCGAACAACACGCTGACGGCCGGGCCGCAGGACCCGGGCTCGCCGTGGGCGATCGGCGGGCCCGAGGGCGGGCACGACGCCGTGCACCCGGACCTGGGCACCGTCGAGGACTTCGAGGCGTTCGTGGCCGCGGCCGCGGACGAGGGCCTCGAAGTGGCCCTGGACCTGGCCCTGCAGTGCTCCCCGGACCACCCGTGGGTCACCGCGCACCCGGAGTGGTTCACCACCCGCGTGGACGGCACCATCGCGTACGCGGAGAACCCGCCGAAGAAGTACCAGGACATCTACCCGCTGAACTTCGACAACGACCCGGACGGCCTCGCCCAGGCGGTGCTGGACGTGGTGCGGGGCTGGGTGGCCCGCGGCGTGCACATCTTCCGCGTGGACAACCCGCACACCAAGCCCCTGTGGTTCTGGGAGTGGCTGATCGCAAAGGTCCGCGCCGAGGAGCCGCGCGTCGTGTTCCTCGCCGAGGCCTTCACCCGTCCCGCGATGATGCACGCCCTGGGCAAGGTCGGGTTCCAGCAGTCCTACGGGTACTTCACCTGGCGGAACACCGCCGAGGAGCTTGCGGAGTACCTCCAGGAGATCTCGCACGAGACGCCGGCGTTCTACCGCCCCAACCTCTTCGTCAACACGCCGGACATCCTCACGGAGTACCTGCAGCACGGCGGCCCGGGCGCGTTCCGGATCCGCGCCGTCGTCGCCGCCACGGCCAGCCCGCTGTGGGGCGTCTACGCCGGGTTCGAGCTGTTCGAGCACGTGGCCCGGCCGGGCGCGGAGGAGTACATCGACAACGAGAAGTACGAGTACCGCCCCCGGGACTGGGAGGGCGCGGAGGCCGCGGGTGCCTCGCTCGCCCCGTACCTCACCCGGCTCAATGAGATCCGCGCGGCGCACCCGGCGCTGGGCGACCTGCAGAACCTGACCCTGCACGCCTCGACCCACCCGGACCTGCTCGTGTTCTCGAAGACGCGCTCGGCCCGCCCCGAGGGTGCGCACCGGGACGCCGAGGCAGTCACCGACGCCGGTCCCGCGGAGGACACCCTGATCGTCGTCGTCACCACGAACCCGCACGACGTTGCCGAGGCGACCCTGGACCTGGACCTCGAGGCGCTGCGTCTGCGCCCCGAGGACCGCGACGCGTCCGGGGCCGTCGAGGTGGAGGACCTGCTCACCGGCCAGCGCTGGCGGTGGGGCCGCACCCCGTACGTCCGCCTGGACCCCCACGTCGAGCCCGCCCACGTCCTGCGGATCGTCCGGAACGGCTGAGCCGCTCCCGACGCCCGCCGTCCCCAGAACAGGAATCGCCATGACCCCGTCCGCCGCCCCCCGCCCCGCCGTCGCCCCGCTCGCCGTGGACCCGGAGGTGCTGGCCGCCGTCGCGCAGGGCCGGCACCACGATCCGCACACCGTGCTGGGCGCCCACCCGCATCCCGACGGCGCCGCGGTCACCTACCGCGTGCTGCGCCCGCTGGCGCGCACGGTCACGGTGGTCCGCGCCGGCGACGGGCAGCGGGTGGAGCTGACGCACGAGCACGACGGCGTGTTCGCGGGCGTGGCCCCGACGCCCCGCGTGGCCGGGGCCGCCGCGGGCGACTACCGCGTCGAGGTGGCGTACGAGACCGAGGACGGCACGACCGGCCCCGTCCAGGAGCAGGACGACGCGTACCGGCACCTGCCCACGCTCGGCGAGCTGGACCTGCACCTGATCGGGGAGGGCCGGCACGAACGGCTGTGGGAGGTGCTCGGCGCCCGCGTGGTCCGCACCTCCGCCGACGAGGCCGTCGGCACGGCCTTCGCGGTCTGGGCGCCGAACGCGCGGGCCGTGCGCGTGGTGGGCGACCACAACGGCTGGGACGGCCGGACCCACGCCATGCGGTCCCTCGGCTCCTCCGGCGTGTGGGAGCTGCTGGCGCCCGGCGTCGGTCACGGCGACCGCTACAAGTTCGAGATCCTCGGCCGGGACGGGCTCTGGCGGCAGAAGGCGGACCCGATGGCCCGCTGGACGGAGGTCCCCCCGGCCACGGCCTCGCGTGTGCTGGAGTCCGACTACGCCTTCGGGGACCGCACCTGGATGGAGCGCCGCCGCGTCACGGACCCGCACGAGCGCCCGCTGAGCATCTACGAGGTGCACCTGGGCTCGTGGCGGCCCGGGCTCGACTACCGCGAGCTGGCCGAGCAGCTCGTGGAGTACGTGCAGTGGCTGGGGTTCACGCATGTGGAGTTCCTGCCGGTCGCGGAGCATCCGTTCGGCGGGTCCTGGGGTTACCAGGTGACCGGCTACTACGCCCCCACCTCCCGGTTCGGCTCCCCGGACGAGTTCAAGCACCTGGTGGACGCGCTCCACCAGGCGGGGATCGGCGTCATCGTGGACTGGGTGCCGGCGCACTTCCCGAAGGACGAGTGGGCGCTCGCGCGCTTCGACGGGACCGCCCTGTACGAGCACCCGGACCCGCGGCGGGGCGAGCATCCGGACTGGGGCACCCTCGTGTTCGACTTCGGCCGCACCGAGGTCCGCAACTTCCTCGTGGCCAACGCGCTCTACTGGCTCGGCGAGTTCCACATCGACGGGCTGCGCGTGGACGCCGTCGCCTCGATGCTCTACCTGGACTACTCGCGCGAGGACGGGCAGTGGGAGCCCAACGTGCACGGCGGCAACCACAACCTCGAGGCCATCGACTTCCTGCGCGAGGTCAACATGACCGTGTACCGCCTGCACCCCGGCGTCCACATGATCGCGGAGGAGTCCACGGCCTTCTCCGGGGTGACCGCTCCCGTGGACGCGGGCGGTCTCGGCTTCGGCAAGAAGTGGAACATGGGCTGGATGCACGACACCCTGGCCTACCTGTCCCAGGACCCGGTCAACCGCCGGTGGCACCACGGGCAGTGGACGTTCTCCATGGTGTACGCCTACTCGGAGAACTACGTGCTGCCGCTGTCCCACGACGAGGTCGTCCACGGCAAGGGCTCCCTGCTGAGCCGCATCCCGGGCGACCGCCGGCAGCAGCTGGCCACCCTGCGCGCCTACTACGGGTACATGTGGGCGCACCCCGGCAAGCAGCTGCTGTTCATGGGCGGGGAGTACGCGCAGCCGAGCGAGTGGTCCGAGGGCGAGGGCCTGGACTGGCCCGTCTCGTGGGACGAGGCGCACCGCGGGGTCCAGCTGACGATCCGGGAGCTCAACGCGCTCTACCGCAGCAAGCCGGCGCTGTGGTCGCTGGACCACAGCCCGGAGGGATTCGCGTGGGTGGACGGCGGCGACGCCGACGGCAACACGCTCGTGTTCCTCCGCATGCCCGCGGCGCAGGTGGTGCCGGAGCCGCGGATCGACGACGACGGCGACGCGGCCCCGGCCGCCGAACCGGGCGGCGCCCCGCTGCTGTGCATCACCAACCTCTCGGGGTCGCCGCGTCAGGGGTTGCGCGTGGGGGTGCCGTCCGCGGGGGAGTGGACGGTGGTGCTGGACACGGACTCAACCGACTTCCACGGTGACGGCTGGCGGGAGCAGACCGGCCAGTCCGAGGTGATCGCTGCCCATGAGGGCCAGTGGCAGGGCCAGCCTGCCCACGTCACGGTGAACGTGCCGGCGCTGACCACCCTGTGGCTCCAGCCGCACCCGGACTCGACGGTCACGCCCTGACGCGTGGTGCACGTCACGATCGACGGTCTTGGCGCGGGAGTGCCAAACCGAGTCGGACGCCATCGAGGAATCCGCGAGAACACGCGGAAGCCGACCGTCCGCCCGGGGCTGCACGCCGGGTGTCACCCCTGATTTTGTGTTCGGTGGGATTCGTGTGTAGAGTTCCATCTCGTGCTCAAGACGCCGACCGGGTGACCGGGAGGCGGGGTGAAGAACACAGAATCCGCGGATTCATGCCG
>NZ_RBLN01000007.1:0-27113 GCF_003989405.1 Micrococcus sp. HSID17227
GGCGCCCTCGGCGGGCAGCACGGCGACGACGTCGCCCGGCAGCCGGGTGCCCTCCCGCGCGTAGACGGTGACGTCGTGGCCCCGGCGCACGAGGTGCTCCACGGTCATGGCCGTGTGCATCTCCAGCCCGCCCTCGTAGGGCGAACGGATGGGGTGGAGCATGTGGGTGAGCACGCTGATGCGCATCGGCGTCCCCTTCCCGGCCCGGGCCGGGCCGAACGGCCCCGTGCGGGGCGGCAGAAGCGCGACTGACCTGCGGTGACACGACCGCATCACGTCCGCGCTGACGTACCCCGGCACTGTAGACACCCGGGGGGTCCCCCCGGAAGCGCCGGCCCCCCTCCCGGGGGTGAGGGCAGGGCAGGCGCTCACGCCCCCGTCACGAGAAAGTCCCGGCCCGCGACCTCGAGGATCGCGGACCGGGACGGTCCGTGGAGCTAAGGGGAATTGAACCCCTGACCTTTTCATTGCGAACGAAACGCTCTACCAACTGAGCTATAGCCCCAGGTCATGCCCTCCCGCGGGAGTGCACCGGACCATCATACGCCCGACGCCCCCGATCCTCCAATCCGGCGACGCCGCGCGGCGACCACGCCGAGCACCACACCCGCCAGATCCGCGACGACATCCACCGGGTCCCCCGTCCGCAGCGGCACCCACGCGTGCTGCACGAGCTCGCTCACCGGCGCGTGCACCGCGAACGGCAGGGCCCACCACCCACTCTGCCCCCGCGCGACGGCGAGGAACGCGGGCAGCGCGAACACGGCCGCGTGGATCGCCTTGTCCAGTCCGGGCACGGCGAACCCGGCCTCCGGCACCTGCTCGCCCGGCAGGTACAGCACCACCAGCTGCACCACGACGGCGACGGCCAGCGCCGCCGCCAGGGCGCGGCGCCGTCGTGGGGAAGCGGGGGCGGAGGAAGCGGCCGGGGAGCCGGAAGGAACGGTCATCCGCCCATTCTGTCCGGCTTCTGCGCCGGGCACTCATGGTCCCCACCCTGCTGAAAGGGCTCTATGTTTTTGCCATTTCTGCGCCGACCATGTGATGATCGCGCCATCCGGGTGGGCTCGTTCCGCCAGGATGCCGGTGTTGACAGCGCCGCCCAGGGCCGAGGGACCGCGATGGCTTGAGCAGAGAGCTCGCCGTTCGTGGACTCGGGACCCGGCGGGATGCCCTCCACCTCCCCGGCCCCTGGCCGCGACGTGATCGGTACGCCACCCTCCGCCCTGCGGAGCCATGCCCGGACCGGACCGCGCCGGGAGATCGGGACGTCCGTAGTCACTCGCGCGAAAGGAAGTTCGATGCCGCCCTCCCAGGACGCAGCATCCCTGACCCAGCTCGGCGTGATCGGGGTGATCCTGCTCGTCGTGCTGTTCTACGGCGGGACCATGATCATGTCCGTGGCCATCTCCAAGAAGAAGGAGAACGCCGACGCCTACATGACGGCGGGCAACCGGATCGGCTTCGGCGTGTCCGCCGCCTCCATGACGGCCACCTGGATCTGGGCCGCCTCCATGTACGCCTCCGTGACCGCCGGCTACACGTACGGCGTCTCCCGTGCTCGGCTCCGTCATCTCCCTGACCTCCAACTTCATCGCCGGCGGCGCCCTGATCTCCCTGCTGTCCCCGCTGTCCTTCGGCGCGGGCATCCTGATCGTGGCCGCGGGCGTGCTGCTGTACACCCTGTGGTCCGGCTTCCGCGCCTCCGTGCTCACCGACTTCGCCCAGGTGATGGCCATGCTCGGCGCGACCGTCATCATCATCCCCGCCGTGTTCTTCGCCGCGGGCGGCCCGGGCATGTTCCAGGCCGGCGTCGAGGCCGGCCACGTCACGGCCCAGCAGCAGAGCTTCTTCTCCTCCGAGGCGTTCATGAACCAGGGGGCGCCGTACATCGCCGCCGTGCTGGCCTACGCGATCGGCAACCAGACCATCGCCCAGCGCCTCTTCGCCGTGCGTGAGGACCTCATCAAGCCCACCTTCATCACGGCCACCCTCGGCTACGGCGGCACCGTGATCGGCGTCGGCATGCTCGGCGTCATGGCGCTCTACCTGGGCGTCGAGCCGCTCGACGGCGACGTCAACAACCTCCTGCCGCAGATGGTCGCCGACCACCTGCCGCTGGCGCTCGTGGCCCTGGCGTTCCTGATGATCATCGGCTCGCTGTCCTCCACCGCCGACTCGGACCTGTCCGCCCTCTCGTCGATCGTGATGACGGACGTCTACGGCCAGTCGGTCGGCCGCAAGAACGCCGACCCGAAGACCATGCTGCTGATCGGCCGCATCACCATGATCGTGGCGACGGCGGCGGCCCTGTACTTCGCCACCGCCAAGTTCGACATCCTCGACCTGCTGGTCTTCGTGGGCGCCCTGTGGGGCTGCCTCGTGTTCCCCGTGATCGCGTCCTTCTACTGGGGCAGGATCACCAACGTCGCGTTCACGGTGTCCGTGCTCGCCGCGCTGGCCGTGTTCCTGCCCGTGCGCTTCGAGTGGATCCCGATCGAGGGAGCCTGGGCGTTCGTGGTGGAGACCCTCGCGATCCTCGGCGTGGGCGTCGTGCTGGGCATCATGTGCTTCGGCTTCTTCGGCCTGCGTCCGGCGGTCGTGGTCGGCGCGATCGCCTCGGTCGTGATGCTGTTCCTCGGCTACGGCTTCCTGCGGGACTACGCCACCCTCACGGGCTCGCTCGTGGCCTACGCCGTGTCCTTCCTCGTGTGCTGGGGGCTGTCCGTCCGCTCCGGCCGGGACTTCGACTTCGACCGGATCGCGCGCGTGACCGGCGACTTCGACCCCGCGACCGAGGACCTGCCGCAGGTCGAGCGCACCTCGGCCCCCGCGTCCTGATCCCCCCGTCCCCCGACTCGCAAGGAGCATCCGCATGACCGTCGGTCTGACCCTGTACGTCCTGATGTGGCCCGTCCTCGTGCTGGCCGTCCTCGTCTCGATCGCCCGCGGCTTCGTCGCCGACTGGGCCGCGGCCCGTCGGGAGGGCCGCTCGATCATCTGAGGCCTCCGCCGGGGGCGGCCCGTGACCCTGGTGGTCCTCGCCCTCGACGCGGTCGTCCGCCTGACCCCCGCCGAGACCTCGGCCGCCATCCCGGGCATCGCCGGGCTCGGGCGCATGCTCGTGACCGCCGGTCTCGCGCTGCTGTTCGTCGCCCTGTACAGCGGCGTGCGGGAGCGTCAGGCCCACCTCGAGACGGGCCGCACCGGCGGCGCCGTCGTCGAGGGGGCCTGACCCGCTCGATCCCCTGCCCGACCGCGCCCGCGTCAGCGAGCGCGGTCGAGCAGGATCACGTCCAGGCGGCGCGGCCCGTGCACGCCTTCGACGCGCTCGAGCTCGATGTCGCTCGTGGCCGAGGGCCCGGAGATCATGGTGATCGGCGCCGTCGCCTCCACGCGGGCCAGCGCCTCCGGGAAGAGCTCCACCACGGAGTCCAGCGGCACGATGCACACGTGGTGGTCCGGGACCAGGGTGATCGCCCGGCGGCCCTCGTCCGGGCGGCCGCTGAGGAAGATCGTCCCGGTCTCCGCGCAGGAGACCGTCGAGGACGTCACCACCGCGTCCACCTCGTTCAGCGCGTCCACGCTGAGGGGCTCGCGCTCGCCGTCGTGGGCGCCGCGGACCGCGGCCCGCTCCCCCGTGTGGCCCACCGCGGGCTCCGTGATGCGCTCCCGGCCGGCCCCGCGGGAGTCCGCGGGGAGCCAGTCCGGCTCCAGGCCGGCCGGCACCACGTACCGGGCGTCCGGGCCGAGCAGCTCGGCGATGGCCGCGGCCACCGTCTCCTCGGTCTCGTCCCGCACGGAGGCGCGGTAGTCGATCAGCCGGTCACGCAGCATCTCCACCACCTCGGCCCGGTCCCGGGAGGAGGTCCGCCGGTAGGTGCGCTGCACCGGGTCCGCGACCGGCCCGTCCGCCGTCGCCTCGCGGATGCGCCGCAGGATCTCGGCCTTCGCCTCGCTCATCGTCCGTCCTCCTCGACGTGCTCGTCCTCCGGCCGGTCCAGCCCGGTGACGCCGTCCATGGCGACTCGGTGCTCGGTCTCATCCTTGTGGCGGGCCCACCAGTTGCGGAAGGACTCCCGCGGGGGCGCCGGCACGTCACGCTCGTCGGTCCACCCGCCGGCGATGCCCGGCAGCCAGCCGAGCACCCGGTCCGGCCCGGCCGCGACCCGGCCCAACCCCAGGCCCCGCTCGGCCAGCGACATGCGCCGACCCGAGGACATCACCACGGAGGCGCCCTTCATCGCCACGTCCATCTGCGAGGGCGTGACGGACTCCACCGCCGTCTTGGCGCGGGCCAGGGGGCCGGCAGCGGCGTCCTCCTCCGTGCGCAGCGCCTTCCGGGCGGCGTGGGTGGCCTGCACGTCCTCGTCCCGGAGGTGGATGAGGATCGAGGGGATGTCGATGGCCACGGGGCACACGTCGTAGCACGCGCCGCACAGCGTGGAGGCGTAGGGCAGGGTGCCGTTCTCCCCCGCGTCCACACCGGTGAGCTGCGGGGAGAGGATCGCGCCGATCGGGCCCGGGTAGACCGAGCCGTAGGCGTGGCCGCCGGTCTGCTCGTACACGGGGCACACGTTCATGCACGCCGAGCAGCGGATGCAGTGCAGCGCGGAACGGCCCTTCGGGTCGGACAGCACCGCGGAGCGGCCGTTGTCCAGCAGGACCAGGTGGAACTCCTGGGGACCGTCGCCCTCGGTGACGCCCGTCCACATGGAGGTGTACGGGTTCATCCGCTCGCCCGTGGACGAGCGCGGCAGCAGCTGCAGGAACACCTCGAGGTCCTCGAAGGTGGGCACGAGCTTCTCGATGCCCATCACGGTGATCAGCGTCTCCGGCAGGGTCAGGCACATGCGGCCGTTGCCCTCCGACTCGACGACGGAGAGCGTGCCCGTCTCGGCGACGCCGAAGTTCGCCCCGGAGATCGCCACCTTCGTGCTCAGGAACTTCTCGCGCAGGTGTCGGCGTGAGGCCTCGGCCAGGTCGGCCGGCTCGGAGGTGAGGCTCTCGTCCGTCTCCGGCATCTCCCGGAGGAAGATGTCCCGGATCTCCTCGCGGTTGCGGTGGATCGCCGGGACGAGGATGTGGCTGGGCCGGTCGTGGCCGAGCTGGACGATGAGCTCGGCCAGGTCCGTCTCGACGGCGGCCACGCCGGCATGCTCGAGCGCGGCGTCCAGGCCGATCTCCTGGGTGGCCATGGACTTGACCTTGATCACCTCGTCCACGCCCTTGGCGGTGACGAGCTCCGTGATGATGCGGTTGGCCTCGGACGCGTCCCGGGCCCAGTGCACGACGCCGCCGCGTGCGGTGACCTCGGACTCGAGCCGCTCGAGGAGCGCGGGCAGGTCCGCCATGACGGACTGCTTCAGCGCGGAGCCGGCGGCGCGCAGCTCCTGCCAGTCCGGCAGCTCCTCGACGACGCCGGCACGCTTGGCACGGATGGTGTGGGTGGCCCGGCGGATGTTGGCGCGCATCTGGCCGTTCTTCAGCTGCTCGCGGGCGGACTCGGGGAACGGGGTGTTCAGCAGGATCTCGCCCTCGCCGTGGACGGGGCGGACGGTGGGCATTCCCAGGCGCACGCGGGTGGGTGCGGTGCTCATCGGCGGGCCTCCTCAACACGGGCGGACGGTCCGCGGCGGGCGCCGGCGGACGCGGGGATGGACAGTTCGACGGGGCCGTCGACCTCGAGCGGGTTCTCCCGGGTGGCCGCGAGGATCTCGGCGAGGTGCACGGTGCGCAGCGGGCGGCCGTCCTGGCCGCGCGCCTCGCGACGGTGCATGGCCCCGTCCAGGTGGAGCAGGCAGGAGGCGTCGCCGCCCGTGCAGAGGGAGGCGCCGGACGCGGTGACCTTCTCGATCTTCTCCTCCGCGATGGCGGCGGAGACGTCCGGGTTCTTCAGGGAGAAGGTGCCGCCGAAGCCGCAGCACTCCTCGGCGTCCGGCAGCGGGCGCAGGTCGATGTCCGCGACGGTGCGCAGCAGGTCCTCCTGGCGCGAGCCCAGGCGCAGCAGGCGCATGCCGTGGCAGGAGGGGTGGTAGGTCACGGTGTGCGGGAACCAGGAGCCGAGCTGGGCCCCGGCGTCCGTCACCCCGAGGACGTCCGTGAGCAGCTGCGACAGCTCGAGGGTGCGGGAGGCGACGACCTCGGCGTCGCGGGCCAGACCCTCGTCCCCGCCGGAGCGGGCGACGTCTGGCTGCTGGTGGCCGAGCGAGGCCACGCAGGAGGCGGAGGGGGCGACGGCGAGGTCGTAGTCGGCCTTCATGAAGGTGCGGACGTGGTTGCGCACGACGGGCAGGGCGTCCTCCATGTATCCGCTGTTGACGTGCATCTGCGAGCAGCAGACCTGGCCGGGCGGGAAGACCACCTCATGGCCGAGCCGCTCGAGGATGCGGACGGTGGCGAGGGCCACCTTGGGGTACATCGCGTCCACGATGCACGTGGCGAACAGGGCGATTCTCATGCCGGTCTCCGTTCCGGACGGGGCGCCTGGGGCGCCGTGCGGTGCGGCAGCACACGGGTGCCGTAGTGGTCAGACCATATCATGCCAGCCGCTTGCGAGGTGACCGCCCTCACAGTACGCTCCTTGGTCTGACCACAGTGGTCCGACCATCACCGGCCCGACCGGATTCCGCCCCGTCCCCTCGCCCACCGGGAGACCCCCGTGCACACCTTCACCCCCACCCCCGATGCCGCCGGCAGCGTCGCGCTCTCCGCCGCGCTCGGCGTCCTGCCCCTGCTGACGTTCTTCGCCACCCTCCTCGGCCTGCGCCTCAAGGCCTGGCAGTCGGGACTCGCCGCGCTCGTGGTGGCCCTGCTCGTGGCCGTGCTGGGCTTCCACATGCCGGCCCACCTGGCGGCGCTGGCCGCCGCCCAGGGAGCGACCTTCGGCCTGTTCCCGATCGTCTGGATCGTCGTGATGGCGCTGTGGTTCTACCAGGTCACCGTGCTCTCCGGACGATTCGACGACATGCGCGCGATCTTCGACTCGCTCGGCGGCGGAGACATCCGCATCCAGGCCGTGCTCATCGCGTTCTGCTTCGGCGGCCTGCTCGAGGCCCTCGCCGGCTTCGGGGCCCCCGTGGCCATCACGGCCACCATGGTGCTCGGCCTGGGCGTGCCCCCGCTGCGGGCGGCCACCGCCGTGCTGCTGGCGAACACCGCGCCCGTGGCCTTCGGCGCCGTGGGCACCCCCATCACCACCGCCGGCACGCTCACCGGCATCCCCGCCACGCACATCGGCGCGATCGTCGGCCACCAGGCCCCGTTCGTGGCCGTGTTCGTGCCGTTCCTGCTCGTGTTCATCATCGACGGGCTGCGCGGCGTGCGGCAGACGTGGCCGGCGCTGATCGTGATCGGCGCGAGCTTCGCCGTCGCCATCTGGCTGGCCTCGACCCACTTCTCCTACGAGCTCACCGACGTCGTGGCCTCCCTGGTCTCCCTCGCCGCCGCCGTCCTGCTGCTGCGCTTCTGGCGGCCGCGCGGCGCCGAGGAGGCCCGCCAGCGCCTCGGCGCCCCCGCCCGCTCGGCGGCGCAGGACCTCACCCCCGGCCGGATCTTCATGGCCGTGCTGCCCTACATCGTGGTCGTGGCCGTGTTCGCCCTGGCCAAGCTGGCCCCCCCGATCACCGCGGCCCTGAACTCCGTCACCGCGAAGATCCCGTGGCCCGGGCTCGACGGGCACCTCGTCGACGCCTCCGGCGCGCCCCTGGCGAGCACCGTGTACAAGTTCGAGTGGCTGGCCTCCCCCGGCACGCTGCTGCTGATCGCCGGCCTGATCATGGCCGTGGTCTACTCCCGGTTCGACCACGACGGCCGGTTCCCGCTCTCGGTGGGGAACGCGATCGCCGAGATCGGCCGCTGCTTCGCCCGCATGCGCTGGTCCGCCCTGACGATCGTGATCGTGCTCTCGCTGGCCTACGTCATGAACTTCTCGGGCCAGACGGTCGCCATGGGCACGTGGGTGGCCGGCCTGGGCACGGCCTTCGTGTTCCTGTCCCCCGTGCTCGGCTGGCTCGGCACCGCCGTGACCGGCTCGGACACCTCCGCGAACGCCCTGTTCTCCACCCTGCAGCAGACCGCCGCCACGAACATCGGCGCCGATCCGGCCCTGCTGGTGGCCGCCAACACCTCCGGCGGCGTCGTGGGCAAGATGATCTCCCCGCAGTCCCTGGCGATCGCCGCGACGGCGGTCGGCATGGAGGGCCGGGAGTCCGAGATCCTGCGCCGCGTGGTGGTGTGGTCGCTCGTGCTCCTGCTGGCGGTGTGCACGCTCGTGTACCTGCAGTCCAACGTGCTGGCGTGGATGCTGCCGGCGGCGGGCTGACCGCCTGCACCACCCGAGCGGGGCGGCGTCCATCGGTAGGATGGACGGTCGCCGCCCCGCCCCCTCGGAAGGTCCGTCCATGACCGCTGCCCCCGCCTACACCATCGTGCTCGACTGGCTCGAGGCCGAGCTGCGCTCCGGCGCCGTGGCCGTGGGGGACAAGCTGCCCGGCGAACGCACCCTGGCCGAACGCTTCGGCATCTCCCGGGCGTCCGTGCGGGAGGCCACCCGGATGCTCGAGGCCATGGGCCTGATCCGCGCCAGCGCCGGCTCCGGGCCGAACTCGGGCGCCGTCGTCGTCTCCGAGCCGTCCGCGGCGCTGGGCTGGGCGCTGCGCCTGCACATCGCCACCCGGTCCCTGCCGATGGCCGACGTCGTCGCCGCGCGCGTGCTCCTCGAGACCGATGCGGCGCAGGCGGCCGCCGCCACCTCCGGCGACCCCGAGAGCGTCGCCGTCCTGGCCGAGGTGGAAACCCTGCTGGACCGGATGGACGACCCCGCGCTGCCGGAAGAGGACTTCTACCTGCTCGACACCGAGTTCCACGTGCGGCTGGCCACCCTGGGCGGGAACGTCGTGACGGCGATGATGCTGGACTCCCTGCGCCAGGCGACCATCGGCTACGTGACCGAGACCGTGGCCGGGCTGTCCGACTGGCCCGCCGTGCGCGCCGGCCTGCAGGCCGACCATCGGCGGATCCTCGCCGCCTCCGCCGCCGGGGACGGCCGGGCGGCCGCGCAGGAGCTGCGGGAGCACGTCCTCGGCTTCGCCGCCCTCGCCCAGACCGGCAGGGTGCCCGCCGGCGGCTGAGCCGGCGAAGGGTCCGGCGCGCGCGGGGTCCCGCCGGACGGACGGCTCCGGTGGTTCAGGCGGTGACGCCGTGCACCAGGGCGCCCACGCCCACGGCGGTCAGCGAGCCCAGCGCACAGCAGAACTCCACGAGCATGCCCATGCCCATGGCCGTGAGCGCGCCGATCGAGCTGCTGAGCGCGGCCCGGGCGTCCCGGGTGCGGGCCCACTGGGAGGCGAACAGGCCGACGGCGAAGCCGAGGAACAGACCCACCACCGGGATCACGAAGAACCCGACGGCGGCGCCGGCCACCCCCCACAGGATCGGGCCGCGGGTGACGCGTTCACGTCGCAGCCGTCGGCCGGTCAGCACCGCGGACGCGCTCAGCCCCGCCACGGCGAGACCGGCCGCGATGACGCCGAACGTCCAGGACGCGGGGGAACCCAGCAGCGCGGCCCACCCGAGAGCCGTCACGAGGTTGAGCAGCGAGCCGGGCAGGACGGGGTACACGGTGCCCACCAGCCCCACCAGGAGCAGGAGCACGGCCACGAGGGAGATCAGCGCGGGAGTCACCGCACCAGTATGACGGGACGGGCACCGCGGTGACGGCGGCACCGGCGACCGCGCAGCGGCCCCCGCGCCCTCGCCGGAACGGGCCGGATGGGCTAGATTCGCCGCATGTTGGTCGCCGTGCCCACCGAAGTGAAGAACAACGAGTTCCGTGTGGCCCTGACGCAGGGCGGGGTCCAGGAGCTGGTGCGCGCGGGCCACCAGGTCCTCGTGCAGTCGGGGGCCGGCGTCGGCTCCGGCGCCTCGGACCAGGACTACCGCGACGCCGGCGCCGAGCTGGTCGACGACGTCGACGAGCTCTGGCAGCGCGCCGAGCTGGTCCTCAAGGTCAAGGAGCCGCAGCCGGAGGAGTACGGTCGCCTGCGCCGCGGCCAGGTCCTCTTCACCTATCTGCACCTGGCCGCCTCCCCCGCGTGCGCGCGGGCGATCCTGGACGCCGGGACGACGGCGATCGCCTACGAGACAGTCACCCGCGGTCGCTCCCTGCCGCTGCTGGCCCCCATGAGCCAGGTGGCCGGCCGCCTGGCCCCCGCCGCGGGCGCCTACCACCTCCTCCAGCCGCAGGGCGGCTCGGGCGTGCTGATGGGCGGCGTGCCCGGCACCCGCCGCGCCCGGGTGGCCGTGATCGGCGGAGGGGTGGCCGGCGAGGCGGCGGCCGTGATCGCCGCGGGCATGGGCGCGGACGTGACCGTCCTGGACATCTCCCTCGAGCGGCTCGCGCAGCTGGACGCCGTCCACCAGGGTCGGATCCGCACGCTGGCCTCGTCCCACCTGAACATCGGCGAGACCGTGGCGGACGCGGACCTCGTGATCGGCTCCGTGCTGATCCCCGGCGCCGCGGCCCCGAAGCTGGTGACCGCCGAGATGGTGGAGTCCATGCGGCCCGGCTCCGTGCTGGTGGACATCGCGATCGACCAGGGCGGCTGCTTCGAGAACTCGCGGGCCACCACCCACCAGGATCCGACGTACCTCGTGGGGGACAAGATCTACTACTGCGTCTCCAACATGCCCGGCGCCGTGCCGCAGACCTCCACCTCGGCCCTGACCAACGCGACGCTGCCCTACATCAAGCGCATCGCCGACCTCGGATGGCGCGCCGCGCTGGCCGCGGACGAGGGCTTCGCCGGGGGCCTCAACGCGCACGACGGCGTGCTCACCCTGCCCTCCGTCGCCACGGCCGTGGCCGACGAGCTCGGCCTGGACCCCCGGAAGGACGTCCGCGTCACCTCCGAGGTGCTCGCGGAGGCCTGAGCCCCGCGCCCGTCGCGCGCGGGGCCGGCCGGCCGCTCAGAGCCCCGCGAGGAACGCCCGGTGGAAGGACCAGTCGCCGGTCACCTCGGGGTGGAAGGCCGTGGCGAGCAGGTGGCCCTGCCGCACGGCCACGGGCAGCCGCGCGTCGCCGTCGAGCCCCGGGTCCGCCGCGGGCACGGACAGACGCGACGCCGGCACGCTCGCCAGGACCTCGACGCCCTCCCCCGCCTGGAGGACGGCGGGGGCGCGGATGAACACGGCGTGCACCGGCTCCGCCGCGACCGCGGGGACGTCCAGGTCCTCCTCGAACGAGTCGACCTGCGCGCCGAAGGCGTTGCGCCGCACGGCCACGTCCAGCACGCCGAGCCCACCCTGATCCGGCGCCGGGTTGCGGATCTCGCGGGCCAGCATGATCAGCCCCGCGCATGTGCCGTAGGCGGGCAGGCCGTCGCGGAGGGCGGCGATGAGCGGGTCCTTGAGCCCCATGATCCGGGCGAGGCGGTCCATCACGGAGGACTCGCCGCCGGGCAGCACGATGCCGTCCAGACCCTCGAGGTCCGCGGGGCGGCGCACCGGGCGCGTGCGCGCGCCCAGTGACCCGAGCACGTGGGCGTGCTCCCGCACATCGCCCTGGAGCGCGAACACGCCGACGGTCTTCTGTGGACTCACCATGGCCCCGACCCTAGGGCCTCCGGGCACCCGGGGCTCCGCGGCTCACCAGCCGCGCTCGGCCAGGCGGTGCGGGGCGGGCAGGTCGCCCACGTTGATGCCCACCATGGCCTCGCCCAGGCCGCGGGAGGCCTCGGCGACCGCCATCGGGTCGTCGAACTGGGCGGTGGCCTTGACGATGGCGCGGGCGCGCTCGGCCGGGTTGCCGGACTTGAAGATGCCGGAGCCCACGAACACGCCGTCGGCGCCCATCTGCATCATCAGGGCCGCGTCGGCCGGGGTGGCCACACCGCCGGCGGTGAACATCACGACGGGCAGGGTGCCGGTCTCGGCGACCTCGCGCACCAGCTCGTACGGCGCCTGCAACTCCTTCGCGGCCACGTACAGCTCATCCTGGGCCAGGCCCTGGAGCTGGGCGATCTCCTTGCGGATGGTGCGGATGTGCTTCACGGCCTCGGAGACGTCGCCGGTGCCGGCCTCGCCCTTGGACCGGATCATGGCCGCGCCCTCGGTGATGCGGCGCAGGGCCTCGCCGAGGTTGGTGGCGCCGCACACGAAGGGCACGTCGAAGTCCCACTTGTCGATGTGGTTCACGTAGTCCGCCGGGGAGAGCACCTCGGACTCGTCGATGAAGTCCACCTTTAGCGCCTGCAGCACCTGGGCCTCCACGAAGTGGCCGATGCGCGCCTTGGCCATCACGGGGATGGACACGGCCTCGACGATGCCGTCGATCAGGTCGGGGTCGGACATGCGGGCCACGCCGCCCTGGGCGCGGATGTCGGCCGGGACCCGCTCGAGCGCCATGACGGCCACGGCACCGGCATCCTCGGCGATGCGCGCCTGCTCCGCGTTGACGACGTCCATGATCACGCCGCCCTTCATCATGTCCGCCAGGCCGCGCTTGACGCGGGTCGTGCCGGTGCCGCGGGCGCCGTCGTCGGCGGCGGAGGCGGTGGAGGCGGAGAAGCTGCGGGCGCGCTCGTCGCTCATGGTGGTCCTTCCGAAGGGGTGGCGGCCCCGGCCGCGGGGCGGCTGGCCAGGGCGAAGACGCGGTCAACTCTAGTCCCCCGGCGGCGAAGCCCGGCCCGCGTCACGGACGACGACGTCACCCGGCCCCGTGCCGGCGCAGCGTGCGGCGTCGGCGCCAGACGACGAACGCGGCCACGGCCGCGAGGATCAGCACGAGGGCGAGGGCGCCCCGGCCCTCTCCGAGCGCCGCGCCGATGACGGCCCACACCACGGCCATCCCGACGGTCCCGTACACCACGCCCCACAGGAACGTGCCGAGCGCGGCCGCCGGCAGGAACCGGCGCCAGGGCATGCGGGCGACGCCGGCGGAGCCGATCACCGCCGTCTGGATGCCCACCGTGAGGTAGCAGAACGGGATGGCCCACACCCCGTGGCGCTGGATGAAGCGCTGGGCTCGGACATAGACGGGACCCTCCATCACGCGGGCGAACCATCGGGTCCGCTCAACGCCGGAGGCCAGCCCCCGCCCGAGCGAGAACACGATCAGGGTGCGCAGGATCGCCAGCATCCAGAAGAACCCGATGGACCACAGCAGCGGCAGCCCGTCGATCCACGCCATCATGGGCGGAGCCACCCGTCGGTGCGGGGACTCAAGCGCGCGCCCCGGCCGTGCTCACGCGTTCCAGAGCCCGTACGAGTCCGCGAGGTCCGCGATCTTCTGGGCGCGCAGCACGCGGGGCAGGTACGAGCCGTCGCCGACGGCGGCGCCCTGCGCGTGCTTCTCGAGCAGGTCGCGGGCCCACGCGAGCTCGTCCTCGGACGGGGACATCGCCCGGTTGACCCAGTCCACCTGATCCGGGTTCAGGACGAGGCGGCCGGTCATGCCCATCGAGGCGGTGACGGCGCAGGAGCGGATGACCGCGTCCTCACCGTCCGTGTTGCCGGGCGGTCCGTCGATCGCCCCGGGCAGACCGCCCACGCGGGAGGCGATCACCATGCGGGAGCGGGCGTAGGCCATGGCCAGCGGGTCCTCGCCGACGCCGACGTCCTTGCGGAAGTCGTTCACGCCGAAGGCGAGACGGAACGTGCCCGGCGCCTTGGCCACGGCCGTGGCGTTCTCGATGCCCAGGGCGGACTCCAGCAGGGCGATCACCGGGGTGCCGGCGCGCAGCCGCATGGCGGTGAACGTGACCTGCTCCGGCTCCTCGGTCTCGGCCAGCACGACGCCGCGCACGCCGTCGAGACCCGTGAGCGCCTCGAGGTCCCGCTGCCAGTGGTCCGTGGAGGTCGCGGAGATGCGCACCCACGCCGTCATGCCGCCGGAGAGGGCGTCCACGACGTGCTGGCGGGCCGCGTCCTTCTGCTCCTCCGGCACGGCGGCCTCGAGGTCGAAGATGACGGAGTCGGCCTCGGAGGCCAGGGCGGGGGCGAACGCGTCGGGGGTGGCCGCGTTGACCAGCAGCCAGGAGCGGCTGAGCTTGGCGGGCAGGGCGGCGGCGCGACGGTTCCTCACGGGCATGGTCTCCAGCCTAGCCCGCCGCGGCCGTCCGCCCGCGGGCCCCTTCCGACCCGCGGGAGGCCTCACATCCGCTCGCGGCGGGCGAGGCGGGCGGCCGTAGCATGGAGAGGCCGTCGGCCCGTCCGACGCCGCCGACCCCCGACCGCCAGGAGTACCCGATGCGCCCGACCTCCCCTTCCCGCGCCCTGCGGCTCACGGGTGCCGTGGCGGCCGCGTGCCTGCTGGCCGGCTGCGCGGTCGCCCCCGACCTGGCCGAGGACTCGGCGTCCGACGACGGCGTGCCCCTGCCCGCGACGGAGGGGTATCAGCCGCTGACGGTCTACCTCGCCGTCGCCGAGGCGGAGGCGGTCCCGGGGACGAGCGGCCGGCCCTTCGGCTGCGGCGATCTGCTGGTGCCCGTGCAGACCGTGCCGACGGACACCGAGGACGAGGCGGACACCGCCCTGGACTTCCTGTTCGCGGACGAGCGCGGCTGGCACGGCGACCCGTCGCTGTGGAACGCCGTGTTCGACGTGCGCGAAAGCCTCATCCCGACCGGGCACCGCCGCGAGGGCGACGTGGAGATCTTCACCTTCACCGGCACCGTGACGCCGGAGGACGAGTGCACGGCCGAACGGATCCGCGCCCAGCTGCAGGCGACCGCCGCCGCCTTCACGTCCGCGGGCCAGGTCCGACTCGAGGTGGACGGCCGGGACCTCGACGACGTGTTGGGGCTCGAACCGCTCCGCCTCGGCGAGTCCGTGGACGTCCCGCAGGGGGACCCCACGCCGAGTGGGGAGCCGAGCGACGGATCCGGCGAGCAGACGTGGGCGCCGGAGGGCGAGTCGTCGGAGGACACGTGGGCTCCGGCCGACCCCTCGACCTGGGCTCCGGCCGAGGAGTCGTCGTGGGGTCCCGCCGAGCCGACCCAGGGCACGTGGTCCCCCGCCCAGGAGCCGAGCGCCCCCTGACCGCGCGACCCGCCGTCGTCGCCCGTCATCGGACCTTCGGGCACGGCCGCGCCGTGCTATAGGGTGCCGAGCGTGCGGAACCTCCGAGATCACCTGTCCCAGCGCGCCGTCGGCGTGAAGCAGTCCGCGGTCCGCGACGTCTTCGACATCGCGATGGACCCGAACCTCATCTCGCTCGCGGGCGGGAACCCGTGGCTCGCCGACCTGCCCCTCGACGAGCTGGGCCGGATCGCCTCCGACCTGATGACCCGGTTCGGCACGGAGTCCCTGCAGTACGGCCCGGGCCAGGGCACCGAGGAGATGCGTGCCGCCGCGACCGCCGTGATGGCCGCCGACGGCATCCCGGACGCGGATCCCGACCTCGTGGTCATCACCCCCGGCTCGCAGGCCGCGATCGACACCGCCTGCCGGGCGTTCGCGAACCCGGGCGACGTCGTCGTGGTGGAGGACCCCACGTTCGTGGGCGCGTTGACCACCTTCACCACCTGGCAGCTCGAGGCCGTGGCCACGGGCACCGACGACCACGGCCTGGTGCCCGCGGCCCTCGACGAGACCCTGACCCGCCTGGCCGCCGAGGGCCGCCGCGTGGCCTTCCTCTACACGATCCCCTCGTTCGCGAACCCCTCGGGCGCCCTGCTGCCCCCGGGCCGCCGCGCCGAGGTGGGCGCGATCTGCGAGAAGCACGGCGTGCTCATCGTGGAGGACAACCCGTACGGGCAGATCGCGTTCGACGGCGAGCCCGTCGCCCCGATCGCCGCAGACCACCGGGACAACGTGGTCCACCTCGGCACGATGTCCAAGATCTTCTCCCCGGGCGTGCGCATCGGCTGGGCGCTCGTGCCGGCCGCGCTCAAGCGCGAGTTCTACCTGTGCGCGGAGTCCGCCTACATCCACGCGTCCACGTACTCGCAGATGCTCTCCACCGCCTTCGTCACGCAGCTGGACTGGCAGGGCCACGTCCGCCACGTGACCGGGCTGTACCGCGAGCGGGCCGCGGCGCTCGTGGACGCGGTGCGTGAGCACTGGGACCCGGCGGTCGAGTTCATCACCCCGCAGGGCGGCTTCTTCCTGTGGGCCACCCTGCCGGCCGGGGTGGACACCCTCGAGGTGATGCACCGCGGCATCGAGGCGGGCGCGGTGTTCGTGCCGGGGGCGGCCTTCACCCCCGTCGAGGGCACGCACTCCACCCTGCGCCTGGCGTACTCGTTCGTGGCGGCCGAGAAGCTCGTGGAGGGCGTGCGGCGCCTGGCCCCGGCGGTGAACGAGTCGATCGACCGGGCCCGCTGAGCCGCGGCGGGCGCCCACGACGACGTCGGCCCGGCGCGTCTGCCGGACGTGCGACCTCTTCCCCGGGCCCGCGAGATCGTATACGATCTCGACCATGACGCAGAGCACACCGGATCCCACGCCCACCGTCACCGAGCACGACTTCACCGTCCGGGAGAACCGGCCGGGCAAGGTGCTCGCCGTCCACCTGAACTACCCCTCCCGCATCGCCCAGCGCGGCCGGTCCCCGCAGGCCCCCGGCTACTTCCTCAAGGCCGGCACCTCCCTCGCCCGCACCGGCGACACCATCGAGCGCCCCGCCGGCACCGAGCTGCTCGCCTACGAGGGCGAGATCGCGCTGATCATCGGCCGCACCGCCCGGCGCGTCAGCCCGAAGGAGGGCTGGTCGCACGTCTCCGGCATCACCGCCGCCAACGACTGGGGCCTCTACGACCTCCGCCACGCGGACAAGGGCTCCAACGTCAAGAACAAGTCCGGCGACGGCTACACCCCGCTCGGCCCCGCGGTGATCTCCGCCGCGGGCCTGGACCCGGCCGCCCTGCGCGTGCGCACCTGGGTCAACGGCGAGATCGTCCAGGACGACACCACCGAGGGCCTCGTCTTCCCGTTCGGCCAGCTCGTGGCCGACCTCTCGCAGCTCATGACGCTCGAGGAGGGCGACGTCATCCTCACCGGCACCCCCGCCGGGTCCTCCGTGGCCCAGCCGGGCGACGTCGTCGAGGTGGAGGTGGACGCCCCCAGCGCCCCCGGCGCACCGACCACCGGCCGCCTGGTGACGACGGTCGTCGACTCGGAGCACTCCCTGGCCCCGTTCGGCGCGCAGCCGCAGGTGGACGACGTGCAGCGCGAGGAGGCCTGGGGCTCCCGCGAGGCCGCCGGTCTGGCCCCGCAGGCCGCGGCGCCGTCGTCGTCCGCGGTGGACGAGAACGGCCACTGGGTCGCGAGCGCCCCGCAGCCGGACCGCTCCCTGCTGACCCCCGAGCTGCGCGCCAAGATCGACGCCATCGCGGTGGCCACCCTCACCGCCCAGCTGCAGAAGCGCGGCGTCCAGAACGCGACCATCGACGGCCCGCGCCCGATCCACCGGGGTCGGCGCGTCCTCGGCTACGCCAAGACCCTGCGCTACATCCCCAAGCGCGAGGACCTGGCCAAGGAGTTCGGCGGCGGCTTCAACGCCCAGAAGCGGGCGATCGACTCGGTGCAGCCGGACGACGTGGTGGTCATGGAGGCCCGTGGCGAGCACGGCACCGGCACCCTCGGGGACGTCCTGGCCCTGCGCGCCCAGGTGAACGGCGCGAACGCCGTGATCACGGACGGCGGCATCCGCGACTCCGCCGCCGTCGCCGAGGTCGGCCTCCAGGTGTACGCCGGCGCCACGCACCCGGCGGTGCTGGGCCGCCGTCACATCCCGTGGGAGGTCGGCGGCACCATCGCCTGCGGCGGCACCACCGTGCAGCCCGGCGACATCATCGTCGGCGACGACGACGGTGTGGTGGTCATCCCGCCGTCCCTGCTCCAGGAGGTTGTGGACGACGCCTACGAGCAGGAGCTCCAGGACGCCTGGGCGTACGAGCAGGTCAAGGCCGGCTACCCGGTGGACGGGATGTTCCCCCCGAACGCCGAGTGGAAGGCCAAGTTCGCCGAGTACCGCAAGACCCTGCCGGACGCCCCGGCCCCGGAGGGCGACGCCTGAGCATGCGCCGCACGGACATCGGAACGGTCGGCCTCGCAGGCGCCCCCGTCTCCAAGGCGGACCGCGCCTACCAGGCGATCCTCGAGGGGATCCGGGACCAGCGCCACGAGCCGGGCGACCGGCTGGTGCTGTCCCAGATCGCCGCGGAGCTGGGCATGTCCGTGGTGCCCGTGCGGGAGGCGATCCGCCGCCTGCAGTCCGAGAAGCTGGTGGCCTACGAGCGCAACGTGGGCGCCACCGTGGTGGGCATCGACCCGGTCGAGTACCGCCACACCATGGAGACGCTGGCGCTGGTGGAGGGGTTCTCCACCGCCCAGTGCGCCCCGCACGTGACCGCCGAGGACCTCGCGGCGGCCCGCGAGGTGAACGCGACCATGCGCGCGATGACGGAGTCGGAGACGGCCTGGGACCCGGTGACGTTCACCGAGCTCAACCGCCGCTTCCACTCGATCCTGTTCGAGCATCACCAGAACGAGCACGTGCACGACCTGGTGCACCGCGGCTGGAACCGCCTGGCCGCGCTGCGCTCCTCCACGTTCGCGTACGTGCCCGGCCGGGCGGTGGCCTCCGTGGACGAGCACGAGCACCTGCTGCGCCTGATCGAGGACGGGGCGCGCTTCGAGGAGATCGAGGCCGCCGCCCGCGCCCACCGCCTGAACACCCTGCGCGCCTACCTGGAGCACGGTGCCGAACCGTCCGCGTGACCGCCGGCCGGACCGGCGCCGACGCCGTCGGCTCCAGGCCCCGATCATCAGACCCACCCGAAGCACTCAGTGAAAGAGACACCATGACGGAGAAGACCAGCATCGAGGCCCGCACGCCCGAGGGCCTGCCCGACGTCCTGCGCCACTACATCGACGGCGAGTTCGTCGACTCGATCGACGGCGACACCTTCGAGGTGCTCGACCCGGTGACCAACGAGCCGTACCTGACGGCCGCCTCCGGCAAGGCCGCGGACATCGACCGCGCCGTCGCCGCCGCGAAGCGGGCCTTCGAGTCCGGCGAATGGTCCCAGGCCCTGCCGCGCCAGCGTTCCCGTGTGCTGCACCGGATCGCCGACATCATGGAGACCCGCGGCGACCAGCTGGCCGAGATGGAGTGCTTCGACACCGGCCTGCCGATCAAGCAGGCGAGGGGCCAGGCCGCTCGCGCCGCCGAGAACTTCCGCTTCTTCGCGGACCTGATCGTGGCCCAGCACGACGACACCTTCAAGGTGCCGGGTCGCCAGATCAACTACGTGAACCGCAAGCCGATCGGCGTCGCCGGCCTGATCACCCCGTGGAACACCCCGTTCATGCTGGAGTCCTGGAAGCTGGCCCCGGCCATCGCCACCGGCAACTCGGTGGTCCTGAAGCCGGCGGAGTTCACCCCGCTCTCGGCCTCCCTGTGGGGCGGGATCTTCGAAGAGGCCGGCCTGCCGAAGGGCGTGTTCAACATGGTGCACGGCTTCGGTGAGGAGGGCTACGCGGGCGACCCGCTCGTGAAGCACCCGGACGTGCCGCTGATCTCCTTCACCGGCGAGTCCCGCACCGGCCAGATCATCTTCGCCAACGCCGCCCCGCACCTGAAGGGCCTGTCCATGGAGCTCGGCGGCAAGTCCCCGGCCGTGGTGTTCGAGGACGCGGACCTGGACGCGGCGATCGACGCGACCATCTTCGGCGTGTTCTCCCTGAACGGCGAGCGCTGCACCGCCGGCTCCCGCATCCTGGTCCAGCGTTCCGTCTACGACGAGTTCGTGGAGCGCTACGCCGCCCAGGCCTCCCGTGTGAAGGTCGGCCTGCCGGACGACGAGACCACCGAGGTCGGCGCCATCGTGCACCCGGAGCATTTCGAGAAGGTCATGTCCTACGTGGAGATCGGCAAGACCGAGGCTCGCCTGGTGGCCGGCGGCGGCCGCCCGGAGGGCTTCCCCGAGGGCAACTTCGTGCAGCCCACCGTGTTCGCGGACGTGGCCCCGGACGCCCGGATCTTCCAGGAGGAAATCTTCGGCCCGGTCGTGGCCATCACCCCGTTCGACTCGGACGAGGAGGCCCTCGAGCTGGCCAACAACACCAAGTACGGCCTCGCGGCGTACATCTGGACGAACGACCTCAAGCGCGCCCACAACGTCGCGCAGAACGTGGAGGCCGGCATGGTGTGGCTGAACTCCAACAATGTGCGGGACCTGCGCACCCCGTTCGGCGGGGTGAAGGCCTCCGGCCTGGGCCACGAGGGCGGCTACCGCTCGATCGACTTCTACACCGACCAGCAGGCCGTGCACATCAACCTCGGCGAGGTCCACAACCCGGTCTTCGGCAAGCAGGAGCAGGCCGCGGCGAAGATCGACGGCTGACCCCGCGCCCACCGGCGACCACGACGGCGCCCGCACCGTCCCCGCGACGGTGCGGGCGCCGTCGTCGTGGTGGGGCCGGGCCGGGTCTCTCCCCCGGCCCACCCGACGCGGGTTGAGTTGTCGCGGGTGCGGGCGCCCCGGACCCGCGACAACTCAACCCGCGTTCCTCGAGAGCCTTCCCGCCGACCTCCCGGATCGTATACGATCGAGTGAGCGACCGTGTCCCAGGCCACAGCGCACCGCCATCACCAAGGAGCACCGATGACCAACCTCGAGAGCCGCCAGAAGACCTCCTCCGGCTTCTTCGTCACGAAGGAAGCCCCCATCGACCCGGAGAACCCCCTCCCCACCCCGACGTCCGAGGCGCCGGACATCCTGCGCTGCGCCTCGATGGAGCTCGTGGTCACGGACCTCGCCGCCTCCCGCGAGTTCTACGTGGACGTGCTCGGCCTGGTGGTCACCGAGGAGGACGAGGAGACCGTCTACCTGCGCTCCATGGAGGAGTTCATCCACCACAACCTGGTGCTGCGCCAGGGCGAGACCGCCGCCGTGGCCGCGTTCTCCTACCGCGTACGCACCCCCGAGGACCTGGACAAGGCGGTCGCCTTCTACGAGGAGCTGGGCTGCCGCGTCGAGCGCCGGAAGGACGGCTTCGTCAAGGGCGTCGGCGACTCCGTGCGCGTCGAGGATCCGCTGGGCTTCCCCTACGAGTTCTTCCACGACGTCGAGCACGTGGAGCGCCTGGCCTGGCGCTACGACCTCTACACCCCGGGCGCCCTGGTCCGCCTGGACCACTTCAACCAGGTGACCCCGGATGTGCCGCGCGCCGCCCGCTACATGCAGGACCTGGGCTTCCGCGTCACCGAGGACATCCAGGACGAGAACGGCACCGTCTACGCCGCGTGGATGCGCCGCAAGCCCACCGTGCACGACACCGCCATGACCGGCGGCGACGGCCCCCGGATGCACCACGTGTGCTTCGCCACGCACGAGAAGCACAACATCCTGGCGATCTGCGACAAGCTCGGCGCCCTGCGCATGTCCGACCACATCGAGCGCGGCCCGGGCCGCCACGGCGTCTCCAACGCGTTCTACCTCTACCTGCGCGACCCGGACGGCCACCGCGTGGAGGTCTACACCCAGGACTACTACACCGGTGACCCGGACAACCCCGTGGTCACCTGGGACGTGCACGACAACCAGCGCCGCGACTGGTGGGGCACCCCGGTCGTGCCGTCCTGGTACACCGATGCCTCCCGCGTGCTGGACCTCGACGGCAACCTGCAGCCGCTGGTCTCCCGCACCGACGACTCGGAGATGGCCGTGACCATCGGCGCCGACGGCTTCTCCTACACGCGCGAGGGGCAGGGCGAGGAGTCCCTGCCGGAGTGGAAGCAGGGCGAGTACAAGCTCGGCAACCAGCTCTGACCGGCACGGCCGGCACCGCTCCGGGACACCACGACGACGGCGGGCACCCAACGCAGGTGCCCGCCGTCGGCGTCCGCCCTCCCTGCCATCCTCCGCGTCTCCCCGCCCCACGCCGTTCGAGGCGGAAAATCCATCTCATTCGAGCGAGGAGGGCCAGTTTGAGCTCGATTTCCCGCCTCGAAGCATGGGGAGCAGGGGTGTCCCGCCTCGCAGACGGGCCCCGAGGGGCTGGCCTGGCTCACGGTGCACCGCCGCAAGCCCGGGCTGGGCATCGGGACGCGCACCCCGGACTGATCCGGGGCGGTGACAGGATGGCGACGGGGCCGGGGGCCGAGCCGCGTAATCGTATACGATCAAGGCCAGGCCCCTGCCCGTCGTCGTGAAGGAGACCGCTGTGCTGGACCACGAGACCCACGTCAAGATCGCCGACGAGCTGCACCGCGCGGGCATCGACCGCGTGCCCGTGCCGCGGCTGACCGCGCGCTACCCGGAGATGGAGATCGAGGACTCGTACGCCGTCCAGCGCATCTGGGCCGAGCGCCAGGTCGAGGCGGGCCGCCGCAAGGTGGGCCACAAGATCGGCCTGACCTCCAAGGCCATGCAGGACGCGACCGGGATCGACGAGCCGGACTACGGCGTGATCTTCGACGACCAGGTGTTCGAGTCCGGCCACGTGTACGAGTGGAAGAAGTACACCCATCCGCGCATCGAGATGGAGCTGGCGTTCGTGCTGCGGGACGAGCTGCGCGGGCCCGGCCTGAACCTGATGGACGTGCTGCGCGCCACCGAGTACGTGGTGCCCGCGCTGGAGGTGCTGGACTCGCGCATCGAGATGGCCGGCCGCACCATCACGGACACCATCTCGGACAACGCCGCCCTGGGCTCCCTGGTGATCGGCGGCCGCCCCGTGGGCGTGCACGACGTGGACCTGCGCTGGGTCTCCGGCATCCTCTCCCGCAACGAGGAGATCATCGAGACCGGCGTGGCCGCGGGCGTGCTGAACCACCCGGCCAACGGCGTGCACTGGCTGGCCAACCGCATCGCCGGGCACGGAGACGCGCTCGAAGCCGGTGAGATCGTGCTCGCCGGCTCCTTCACCCGCCCGATGTGGGTCTACGAGGGCGACACCGTCTACGCCGACTACGGCCCGCTGGGCACCATCACCTGCCGCTTCGCCTGAGCCGCCCGCCGTCGTCGTCGTCCCGCTCACCCGCCCGCCCGCAACGCGGGTTGACCTATCACCAGTACGACCCCGCTCCACCCGCGACAACTCAACCCGCGTCGGGTGGAGGGCGCGGAGAACCCCGGAGGAACATCCCATGCCCGTCCGCCACAACCCGCAGCCGCTGTTCCGCGACCTCTTCACGCCCGAGGCCGTCGCCGCCCGTGGGGGCCGCCCCGCCGCCGGCATGTTCCTCTCCTCCGGGGACCCGACGACGGCGGAGATCTGCGCCGGCGCGGGCCTCGACTACCTGCTCATTGACGCCGAGCACGCCCCGCTGACCCTGCAGGACGTCCTCGCCCAGCTGCGCACGATCGCCGGCTACCGCGTGCCCACCCTGGTGCGTGTGCCGGCGCTGGACACCGTGGCCATCAAGCAGTTCCTGGACCTGGGCGCCCAGACGCTGCTGGTGCCCATGGTCGACGACGCCGCGATGGCCCGCAGCGCCGTGGCCGCCGCCCGCTACCCGGACGGCTCCGCCGAGGGCGGGGTGCGCGGCGTGGGCTCCGCCCTGGCACGCTCGGGCCGCTGGAACCGGATCCCCGGCTACCTGCCCGGCGCGGCGGACCACGTCTCCGTGATCGTGCAGATCGAGACGGCCGCGGGCGTGCGCAACGCCGACGAGATCGCGGCGGTGGACGGGATCGACGGCGTCTTCATCGGCCCCTCGGACCTCTCCGCGTCCCTGGGCCTGCTCGGCCAGCAGTCGCACCCGGAGGTGGTGGCCGCGGTCGAGGAGGTCATCACGAAGGTCAAGGCCGCCGGGAAGATCGTGGGCGTCAACGCGTTCGTGCCCGCGCAGGCCGACGCCTACGCCGCCGCCGGTGCGGACTACGTCAACGTGGGCGCCGACGTCGCCCTGCTGGCCCGCGCCGCCGAGGCCCTCGCCGACCGCTGGTGCCCGGCTCCGAGCGACGCCGCGGGCGACGGGGAGGGCGCGCCCCGCGCGTCGTACTGACCTGGTCATCCCCTCACTTCGGGGCGCGAAATCCACCCCATGGACGCCCGATCCTGGCCCATGACGTGGATTTCCCGCCTCGAATGGCTCGGGGCCGGCGCTTCGGGGGACGTCGCCGCCTCCTGCACAACCGCACCGGGCCCCCTCGTGCGTCCCCAGGCCCCCGCTCGTCCGTCTCGGGACGCGGAGCGACGGGGCACGCTCGCCGCATGCCCCGTCGTCCCGCCCCGCTGCCGCCGTCGATCGACCCCGCCGCCTTCACGGTCGACGACGCGCGCCGGGCGGGTGTGACGTGGTCCCGACTGCAGTCCTCAGACCTGCGGCGGCTGCGCCACGGCATCTACGGGCCGGCCGGCCCTGCGGCGGCCTCCGTCCGTGAGTGGACGATGGATGAGATCCGCGCGTATCAGCGGCGCCATCCCGACGTCGTCGTCAGCCATGAGACCGCCGCGCGCCTGCACGGCCTGACCGTGCCCGCACGGCTGTTGGCCCCCGGTGCGGTGCACGTCAGCGTCGGCACCTCGGGCGGCCGGCCGGTCCAGGCGGGTCTGGTGCCCCACCGCATCGAGGTGCCGGAGGGACAGCGGATGACGCGGGGCGGCGTGCTTGTGACGACGCCGGCCCGCACCCTGTGGGACCTGTGCGCGGCACGGGCGGCGCTCACGGAGCGGGACGTCGTCGTCGCCGGTGACGCCCTGCTCTGCCCGCCGTGGCTGCCCGGCGGCGGACGCGGGGATCCCGCCTACACCCCGGAGGAGCTCGTCCGATCGCTGGCCGAACGGGGACGTTTCCGGGGGCGCGGACTGGCCCGGGCAGCGCTGGCGAGGATGCGCGTGGGGGCGGATTCGCCGCGCGAGACGCGTCTGCGGCTGGCGCTCGTCGATGCCGGGCTGCCGGAGCCCGAGGTGCAGTGCCGGCTGGACCCGTCAGACCGCCGCGCTCCGACGGTCGACCTCGGGTATCGGCCGTGGCGCCTCGCGTTGCAATACGAGGGCGAGCACCACCGCACCGCCGAGCAGCAGGCCCGCGACGTGCTGCGCGACCGCTGGTGCGCCGACCACGACTGGCTCTCGATCAAGGTCATGTGGGCCGACGCTCGGAACGACTACGCGGACGTCGTCGCGCGGGTGCGGCGCCGGGCGGCCGCGTTCGGTGGGTGACCCGGTGAGATCCACGGTCACCGCAGTCCGCCACGGCCCCCCGTTTCGAGGCGGGAAATCCAGGTCAAAGCGCTCTGGTCCACGCCCGTGGGGTCGATTTCCCGCCTCGAAAGGACGGGCCCGGTGGGAGTCGGCCCGTGAACACCCGGCCTCCCCCACGTAGCGTGGCCCCATGACCGTGCCCGCCCCCACCCTGAGCTCGCATTTCGCCGACACCTTCCCCGAGCTCGCCCTGCCCTGGCAGGCCCAGGCCACGGACGGCCCGCAGCTCGTCCTGCTCAACGCCGGCCTCGCGGCGGAGCTCGGCCTCGACGCCGAGTGGCTCGCCACCGACGACGGCGTCTCCTTCCTCACCGGCGAGCAGCCCGGCCCGGACGCGAGGCCGGTCGCGCAGGCGTACGCGGGCCACCAGTTCGGCCACTACTCCCCTCGCCTGGGCGACGGGCGCGCCCTCCTCCTCGGCGAGCTCACGGCTCCGGACGGTCGGCTCCACGACCTGCATCTCAAGGGCTCCGGTCGCACGCCCTTCGCGCGCGGCACCGCCGACGGGCAGGCCGTGCTCGGCCCCATGCTCCGCGAGTACGTGGTCTCCGAGGCGATGCACGCCCTCGGCGTGCCGACCACGCGGGCGCTGGCCGTCGTCGCCACGGGCCACCCGGTCCGCCGCGAGACCGTGCTGCCAGGCGCGGTGCTGGCCCGGACGGCCGCCTCGCACCTGCGCGTCGGCACGGCCCAGTACGCCGCGGCCCTCCCCGAGCAGGCGGACCCCACGGAGGTGCTGCGCCGGATCGTCGACGAGGCCATCGCCCGCCACCACCCGCACGCCGCCGACACCGAGCACCCCGCGCTCGCGCTCTACGAGGCGGTGATCGCCGCGCAGGCCGAGCTCGTCTCCCGCTGGATGCTCGTCGGCTTCGTGCACGGTGTGATGAACACGGACAACATGACCCTGTCCGGCGAGACCATCGACTACGGCCCCTGCGCGTTCATCGACGCCTTCGACCCGGCCGCGAGCTTCTCCTCGATCGACGCCCAGGGCCGGTATGCGTACGGCAATCAGGGGCCCATCGCGGCGTGGAACCTCGCCCGGTTCGGCGAGGCCCTCGTGCCCGTGCTCGACGACGACCCCGACCGCGCCGTCGCGCTCGCCCAGGAGGCGCTGGGCCGGTTCCACGGCGCCCATCTCGCGGCGTGGCGGGGCGGACTGCGGGACAAGCTCGGTCTCCCGGCGTCCGTGGCGGAGGACGACGTCGCCGCGCTCACCGACCGCCTGTTCCCGTGGCTGGCCGCGGCGCGGGCCGACTGGACCTCGTTCTGGGTGCGGCTGGCCGAGCACACGGCGGCGCCCGTGGACGACGACGCGGCCCGCACCGAGGCGGCACGACTCGTCCCCGGCGCCCCGGACCCCGCGGGGCTCGCCGCCTGGCTCGCGGACTGGCGGGCGATGGGTCCCGATCCGGCCCGGATGCGCGCGGTGAACCCCGTCTACATCCCACGGAACCACCTGCTCGACGAGGCCCTGACGGCCGCGGAGGACGGGGACCTCACCGCCGTCCACCGGCTGCTCGAGGCCGTCACGGATCCCCTCACCCCGCGCCCCGGGTTCGAGCGGCACGCGGAGCCGGGTCCGGCGGACGGGGCCCCGTTCGTCACCTACTGCGGCACCTGACCGCTTTCGTCGACGAAACGGGCGCCCTCACCCCCGCGCCAGCGACTTGACCGGCACGGCCGGGTCCGCGAGCGCGGCGGCGTCCACCACGATCCCCCGGTCGATGATGCGCCGGGCGGCCTTGACGGTCATGGGGTCGTCGATCGACGCGGCCCCGCGCAGGGTCCCGTCCGCGGCCAGGGCGAAGCTCGCCACCACGACGCCGCGCACTTCGCGATCCACGATCCGCCCGCCGGCCGGCACCGTCATGTCCCCCACGGCCTCCACGTGTGCGTCGTACCGGTCGGACCAGAACCACGGGGCGCCCGGGGCGTCCGCCTGTCCC
>NZ_RBLN01000073.1:0-9183 GCF_003989405.1 Micrococcus sp. HSID17227
GCAAGTGATTGTGTGTGATGGATCGCGCTGCCACTAGACCTAAACCGCGGAAGCCACCCGTTCCCTACACGACGCTCTTCGGATCTTCGAGGAGCCGGAAGCCGGCGTCGCCGAGGACGGGCCCGCGGCGGGCGTGCCGCAACCGGCCACGAGCAGCGCGAGCGCGGCCAGCGCGGCGAGAGGGAGGGTGCGACGCATGGATCAGACCTTCCTCAGCAGCACGCGGGTCACCTCGTGTTGCGCGTTCTTCGTGAGCACCAGCCGGGCGCGCCCGCGGGTCGGGCGCACGTTCTGCTCGAGGTTCGGGCCGTTGATGGAGTCCCAGATGGACTCGGCCGTCGCCTGAGCCTCGGCGTCCGACAGGGAGGAGTACCGGTGGAAGTAGCTGCGCGGGTCGGCGAAGGCCCCCGAGCGCAGACCCATGAACCGGTCGATGTACCAGGACCGGATCCAGGACGCGCGCGCGTCCACGTACACCGAGAAGTCGAAGAAGTCGGAGACGGAGAGCCCGGCGGTGCCGTCGGCCCGGGTGCGCGGCGGGGCCAGCACGTTGAGTCCCTCCACGATCAGCACGTCGGGACGGTGCACCACCTGTTCCTCGCCCGGCACGATGTCGTAGGTGATGTGCGAGTACACGGGCGCGCGCACCTCCTGCGCCCCGGACTTGACGTCCGCCATGAAGCGCAGCAGCGCGCGGCGGTCGTAGGACTCGGGGAAGCCCTTGCGGGACATGATGCCGCGCTCGTGCAGCACCGCGTTGGGGTGCAGGAAGCCGTCCGTGGTGACCAGCTCGACGCGCGGTGTGGTCGGCCAGCGGCGCAGCATCTCCTGGAGCACGCGCGCCGTCGTCGACTTGCCGACGGCGACCGACCCGGCCACCCCGATCACGTACGGGGTGCGCCCCGTCCGCTCGCCGAGGAACGCGTTGGTCGCGCTGCGCAGGGCCGCGGAGGCCTCCACGTTGATGCTCAGCAGGCGCGAGAGCGGAAGGTAGACCTCGGCAACCTCGCGCAGGGACAGATGCTCGCCGAGGCCGCGCAGACGCTCCACGTCCGCCTGGTCGAAGGGCTGCGCCATCTCCGAGGCGAGACGGGCCCAGGTCTGGCGGTCCAGCTCCACGAAGGGGGAGCGCTGGTGGCCGTCGGGCACGGCGTCCGCGGGCTCCTCGGGGCCCACGAGGGGCAGCTCGGAGGTCGGGGGGGTGTAGGTCACCCGATCCATTATGGCCGCGGCCCGCCCGGAGCGGGCCCCCGCGTGACGTCACAGGGCCCGGATAGGATCGGCCCATGCGCGTTCTCGTGACCGGCGGTGCCGGATACCTCGGATCCCACACCGTGCTCACGCTGCTCGAGGCGGGCCACGACGTCCTCGTCCTGGACAGCCTGGTCACGGCGACGACGACGTCGCTGGAGCGCGTCGCCGAGCTCGCCGGAACGCGTCTGGGCGGGTCGCGGCTGCGCCTGCACGTGGCCGACATCCGCCGCCCCGAGGACTACCGCGGGGCGCTCGCGGACTTCGGCCCGGCCGCACTCGTGCACTTCGCCGGGCTGAAGTCGCCCACCGAGTCGATGACCCGCCCCGCCGCCTACTACGACGTGAACGTGGGCGGCACGGCCGCCGTCGCCGAGGCCGCGCTCGCGGCCGGCGCCCGCACGGTCCTGTTCTCCTCCTCCGCGACCGTGTACGGCGACCGCGCGCCGGTGCCGGTCGCCGAGGACGCCGCCACAGACCCGGTCTCGCCCTACGGGCACTCCAAGCTCATGGCGGAGCAGGTGCTGCGCGACGTCTGCGCCACGGTCGACGGCGGCGGGCTGGCGATGCTGCGCTACTTCAACCCGGTCGGCGCGCATCCCTCCGGGCGGCTGGGCGAGGACCCGAGCGGGGTGCCGGCGAACCTCATGCCCTTCGTGGCGCGGGTGGCCTCCGGCGCGTACCCCGAGCTGCGGGTGTTCGGCGCGGACTTCGACACGCGCGACGGGAGCGCCGTGCGCGACTTCATCCACGTGATGGACCTCGCGGAGGCGCACGTGGCCGGGCTCGAATGGCTCGCGGCCCGCGTGGCGACCGGGGGCGGTACGACGACCCGGGTCTGGAACATCGGCCGGGGCGAGGGCGTCACCGTGTTCGAGATGGTGCGCGCCTTCGAGGCGGTCACGGGCGGCCGCATCCCCTACCGCGTGGTCGAGCGCCGGCCCGGGGACATCGCCGAGTCGTGCGCCGCCGTGGACGCGATCGGCGCCGAGGTGGGCTGGCACGCCCGGCGCGATGTGACCGCGATGGTGCGGGACCTCTGGGCCTGGCAGGAGGCCAATCCCGCGGGGTTCTCGTCCCGGACGGAGTGAGCCGGCCCGCCGTGCGCGGAAGACGGGTCCGGCCCGGTATTCTCATGCGCATGTGCGGAATCGTCGGATACATCGGCCAGCCCCAGTCGGATCGTGAGCACGGCGCTCTCGACGTCCTGATGGAGGGCCTGCGCCGTCTCGAATACCGCGGATACGACTCCGCCGGTGTGGCCGTGGTGGACGGCGGTCAGCTGTACCACCGGAAGAAGGCGGGCAAGCTCGCCAACCTCGCCGAGGAGCTCGCCGAGCACCCCATCCCCACCGGCCTCGTCGGCATCGGCCACACCCGGTGGGCCACCCACGGCGGCCCCACCGACCGCAACGCCCACCCGCAGGTGGCGGACGAGGGCCGCCTGGCGCTGATCCACAACGGCATCATCGAGAACTACGCCGAGCTGCGCGAGGAGCTGCTCGCCAAGGGCGTCGAGTTCCTCTCCGAGACGGACACCGAGGTGGCCGCCCACCTCCTCGCCGACGTCTACCGGAACGCGGCCGGCCAGGACCTGACCCGCGCCATGCAGCTGGCCTCCCAGCGCCTCGAGGGCGCCTTCACCCTGCTGGCCGTGCACGTGGACCACCCGGACCGCGTGGTGGCCTCGCGCCGCAACTCGCCGCTCGTCGTCGGCCTGGGCGAGGGGGAGAACTTCCTCGGCTCGGACGTCTCCGGCTTCATCGACTTCACCCGCGAGGCCATCGAGCTCGAGCAGGACCAGGTCGTGACGATCACGGCCGACGCCGTCGAGATCTCGGACTTCCGGGGCGGCCCCGCCGACGGCAAGCGCTTCACCGTGGACTGGGACGCCTCGGCCGCGGAGAAGGGCGGCTTCGAGACCTTCATGGAGAAGGAGATCCACGACCAGCCCCAGGCCGTGCAGGACACCCTGCTGGGCCGCACGGACGCCGCCGGCGCCCTGATGCTGGACGAGCTGCGGATCGACCCCGAGGAGCTCAAGGCCGTCGACAAGATCATCGTCCTGGCGTGCGGCACGTCCGCCTACGCGGGCACGGTGGCCAAGTACGCCATCGAGCATTGGTGCCGGATCCCCGTGGAGGTGGAGCTCTCCCACGAGTTCCGCTACCGCGACCCGATCATCGACCCGCACACCCTCGTGGTGTCCATCTCCCAGTCCGGCGAGACCATGGACACCCTCATGGCGGTCCGCTACGCCAAGGAGCAGGGCGCCCGCACCGTGTCCATCTGCAACACCAACGGCTCCACGATCCCGCGCGAGTCGGACGCCGTGCTCTACACGCACGCCGGCCCGGAGATCGCCGTCGCCTCCACCAAGGCGTTCCTGGCGCAGATCACCGCCGCCTACCTGCTGGGCCTGTACCTGGCCCAGCTGAACAAGAAGCTGTTCAGCGGCCAGATCAAGGACATCCTGGCGGACCTCGGGGCGATCCCCGGCAAGATCGAGGAGATCCTCGCCGGCAAGGACCAGGTCAAGGAGCTCGCCCGCTCGATGGCCGACGCCACCTCCGTCCTGTTCCTCGGCCGCAACGTCGGCTACCCGGTGGCCATGGAGGGCGCGCTCAAGCTCAAGGAGCTCGCCTACATCCACGCCGAGGGCTTCGCCGCGGGCGAGCTCAAGCACGGCCCGATCGCCCTGATCGACGACGGCCAGCCGGTCTTCGTGGTCATGCCCTCGCCCCTGGACCGTCACTCGCTGCACGCCAAGGTGGTCTCGAACATCCAGGAGGTCCGCGCCCGCGGCGCCCGCACCTTCGCCGTCGCCGAGCGCGGCGACGCGGCCGTGCGCGGCCAGGCCGAGGTCGTCTTCGAGGTCCCCGAGACCCAGCCGATGCTCATGCCGCTGCTGACCACGGTCCCGCTGCAGATCTTCGCCCTCGAGCTCGCCACGGCGAAGGGCTACGACGTGGACCAGCCGCGCAACCTCGCCAAGTCCGTCACGGTGGAGTGATCCGCTCCGGCTGAACGACGACGGCGCCCGCCCCCTCTCCGGGGACGGGCGCCGTCCGCTTTCTGGGTTCCTGCCCCCGGCGCCCGGGTCCCCGTCGCTGTGGCGTCGCGGGCTAGAGTGTGACCACACCCGCCTGGGTGACCGCCGTCACACTTCTCGAAAGGACGCCTCGATGCGCCCCACCCGCCGCCAGTTCGCCCAGGGCATGGCCGTCGGTCTCGCCGGCCTCGTGCTGCCCCCCGCCGTCGCCTCCTCCGCCGTCGCCGCCCCGCAGGGTCCGAACCCGCGCTCCGGCCGCGGCCTGGACGAACGGGCGATCCAGGACGCCCTCGACGCCGTCGTGCAGTGGCCTGCCGTCGGCGCCGTCTGCTCCGTGGTGGGCCCGGCCGGCCGCTTCGACACCGCCTCCGGCACCCGCGGCCTGCACGCGAACGCCCCGGCGCGGGCGAACTCCGTGGCCCGGATCGCCTCGGTCACCAAGGGCATGGTCGCCACCGTCGCCCTGCAGGAGGTCGAGCACGGCACCCTGTCCTTGGACTCCACGATCGGCGACGTCCTCCCGGGCCTGTGGCCTGACATCGAGGACCGGGTCACCCTCTCGATGCTCCTGAACCACACCTCCGGCATGCCGGACGCCATCTGGGTGATCATGCGCGGCCAGTCCCTCTTCGAGCTGGACTTCGACGAGCTCGCGGACGTCGTCTCCCGCTCCTACGGCCAGCGTGAGCTCGTCGAGCTGGCGAAGCAGGCCGACTGGTGGTTCGAGCCCGGCACCGACTACGGCTACTCCAACACGGGCTACGTCGTGGTGGAGATGATGGTCGAGGCCGTCACCGGTCGCCGGATGCCCGAGCTCATCCGGGACCGCGTCTTCCGCCCGGCCGGCATGCACCGCACCCGCCTCGAGCACGGCACCCTCGTCCGCGGCGCGGAGATGCAGGACGCGGCCGTGCGTCCGCACGAGGCCAAGGCCCTCGAGACCATCGATCAGTCGATCTTCGCCTCCGCCGCCGCGGTGAACACCACCGCCGCGGACGTCACCCGCTTCTATCAGGCCCTCATGCGGGGCGAGCTGGTCTCGCAGCAGACCGTGGACCTCATGGTCACCCCCGTCGGCCCGGCCGCCCAGGCCGGCTACGGCTACGGCCTGTTCCTGGTCGCGGACCCGGCGCCGGAGCACGCCGGCGAGGTGCTGGTCGGCCACGACGGCGCCGGCTTCGGCTCCGTCTCCCTGGCCCTGTGCTCCCGCGCCGGCGAGCGTGCGTTCGCGTTCACCTACATCGGCCGGCCGTACTGGCAGGAGGGCTGGGACGAGGTGTTCGCGAAGGAGCTGGCGCTGATGCGCACCGCGTTCGTGGTCAATGCCGCAGACGCCCCGGCCTCCCGCGACCGCCTGGTCCGCGGCGGCGCAGCCGCCTCGCGCCGTGCCGTGGCGGACATGGCCGCCCGCGGAGCCCGACTCGTCTGAGCGGATCGACGTCCCGGCATGGTGTCTGCCCGCGCCAGTAGACTCCCCGAGGAGGCCCGCCGCACCCGGCGGGCCGCACGACGAGACCCCGGAGAGTCATGCACACAGTGGAGATCGGCCAGCCGTACCCCCTCGGGGCCACCGTGGACGAGACCGGCACCAACTTCGCCCTCGCGGTCTCCCGCGAGGTGGAGGCGGTCGAGCTGTGCCTCGTCGCCGACGACGGCACGGAGACGCGCATCCCTCTCGAGGAGCGGCACGGCACCACATGGCACGCCCACGTGGCGGGCATCGGCCACGGGCAGCGCTACGGCTACCGCGTGCACGGCCCCTGGGACCCCGCCCGCGGCCTGTGGCACAACCCGGCCAAGATCCTCGTGGACCCGTACGCGCGGGCGTTCACCGGCGACTACGAGTGGGGCCAGCAGCACCACTCGTACGACTTCGACGAGCCGGACCGCATCGACACCTCGGACAACCTGGGCACGAGCATGCTCGGCGTCGTCGTCGCCGAGGACTTCGACTGGGGCGATGACGCCCCACCCGCCGTCGAGCTCACGGACACGGTGATCTACGAGACCCACGTCAAGGGCATGACCAAGCTGCACCCCGCCGTCCCCGAGGAGCTGCGCGGCACCTACGCGGGCATGGCCCACCCGGAGGTGGTCCGCCACCTGACCGAGCTCGGGGTGACCGCCGTCGAGCTGATGCCCGTGCACCAGTTCGTCAACGACGCCACCCTGCAGGAGAAGGGGCTGAGCAACTACTGGGGCTACAACACGCTCGGCTTCTTCGCCCCGCACGCCGCCTACGCCTCCTCCTCGGAGGTGGGCGGCCAGGTCCGCGAGTTCAAGCAGATGGTGAAGGACCTGCACGCCGCTGGTCTCGAGGTGATCCTCGACGTGGTCTACAACCACACGGCCGAGGGCAACGACAAGGGCCCCATGCTCAGCCTGCGCGGGCTGGACAACGCCGGCTACTACCACCTCGTCGAGGGCGACGAGCGGCACTACATGGACTACACGGGCACCGGGAACTCGGTGGACCTCTCCAGCCCCAAGGCCCTCCAGCTGGTCATGGACTCCCTGCGCTACTGGGTCACCGAGATGCACGTGGACGGCTTCCGGTTCGACCTGGCCACCACCCTCACCCGGGTGGAGGGGGAGCAGGGCCCGGACATGTTCTCCGGGTTCTTCGACGTGGTCCGCCAGGACCCGGTGCTGCGCACCGTCAAGCTCATCGCCGAGCCGTGGGACGTGGGCTGGGGCGGCTACCAGGTGGGCAACTTCCCCGGCCTCTGGTCCGAGTGGAACGGCATGTACCGGGACGCGGTACGCGACTTCTGGCGCGGCGAGCCCGGCACCCTCGGCGAGTTCGCCACCCGCCTGACCGGCTCGGCCGACCTCTATGAGGGGGACGGGCGCGGCCCCGGTGCGTCCGTGAACTTCGTCACGGCCCACGACGGCTTCACGCTGCGCGACCTCGTCTCCTACAACGAGAAGCACAACGAGGCCAACGGCGAGGACAACAACGACGGCGAGGCGCACAACCGCTCGTGGAACTGCGGCGTGGAGGGGGAGACCGACGACCCCGAGGTCGTGACGCTCCGCGCCCGCCAGCGCCGCAACTTCCTGGCCACCCTGCTGATCAGCCAGGGCGTGCCCATGATCAGCCACGGCGACGAGCTGGGCCGCACCCAGGGCGGCAACAACAACGTCTACTGCCAGGACAACGAGATCTCGTGGATCGACTGGTCCGCCATGGACGACTCGCTCGTGGCGTTCACCCGCGACCTGATCGCGCTGCGCCGTGACCACGCGGTGTTCCGCCGTCGCCACCACTTCGACGGTCGCCCCGCGGCCCGCGACATCGAGGCGCCCCTGCCGGACATCGTGTGGCTCGAGCCGGACGCGACCGCCAAGACGGAGGACGACTGGGGCGCCGAGGCCCGGTCGATCGGCTTCTACCTCAACGGGCACACGCTCCCCCGCGGGGACGAGGAAGGGGAGGAGCCCTACCGGGACTTCTACGTCCTCATGAACGCGTGGTGGGAGCCCGTGCCGTACACCCTGCCCGGGCCCACGTTCCCGGCCGAGTGGGAGGTCGTCGTGGACACCTCGTCCCACGTCGCCCCGAGCGGCTCGCACCCCCGCGTGCGTGCCGGGGACGTGCTTGAGCTCCCGGCCCGCTCCACCGTCGTGCTGCGGCAGGTCCCCGAGGGCGCATGAACGAGCGGGTCGACCGGGGGCGCGTCCGCCGTGGCCTGCCGCGGTGGGCGCGGGCCCTCTGCGCCACCGTGGCGACCCTGGCGGCGCTGGGACTGGCCTTCGGCGCGGGATGGGCCACGCACGCCGTGACGGACCCGCACCCGGACGACGCACCGCGCGTGGACGCCCTCCTCGTCCTCTACAGCCAGCCCCGCGTCTACGACGCCGCGATCGAGCTCGCCGCGTCCGGTGTCACCGACCGGCTCTTCGTCTCCGCGTACCTGGGGCCGGACGGGCACGAGAAGCTGTGCGGCGGCCCGGAGGAGCGCGACCCGCGGCTGGAAGGCGTCACCGTCGAGTGCTTCGCGCCCGATCCGGTGACCACCCAGGGCGAGGTCGTCCACGCGGCCGACCGCATGCGCGAGCTGGGCCTGCACCACCTGGGCGTGCTCACCTTCCACCAGCACGTGGAGCGTGCGCGGCTGCTGGCGGAGCGGTGCCTCACACTCGAGGAGGGCCGTGTGTCCCTGTACGCGTTCGACGCCGGCTTCGACCGGCTCGGCCGCCTGCAGCACGGCGTCTACGGCGTGCTGGCCTACGGGAAGGCGATGCTCACGCCGGGCTGCGACCAGCAGCTGCCCGGCGTGCTGCAGTGGCCGCTCGACCTGGCCAAGCGACTGCGCGGGCAGCCCGTCGGGGACGAGGCCGGCGCCGTCGTCGTGGGCGCCCGGCGGGCGGGGGCGGCGTGATCGTCGGCGTGGGGGTGGACGTGGTGGACGTCCCGCGGTTCCGGGCGCAGCTCGAGCGCACCCCGGCGCTGCGCGCACGCCTGTTCACCGAGGACGAGCGGGACCTGCCGCTGCGCTCGCTGGCCGCGCGCTTCGCCGCCAAGGAGGCGATCGCCAAGGCCATGGGCGCCCCGCCCGGGATGATGTGGCACCACTGCTGGATCCCGCGCCCGGACCACGGCGACGGCCGCCCCACCGTGCACCTGACCGGCACCGTGCAGGCCCAGGCCGAGGCCCTGGGCATCACCCACTGGCACCTCTCCCTCAGCCATGACGGGGACGTCGCCACCGCCTACGTGGTCGCCGAACGCCGCGCGGCCGAGGAGGAGTCCGCATGACCGCCGATGACCTGACCCGCATCGCCGTGACCGGCTCGGCCGTGCGCACGGCCGAGGAGCCCCTGCTCGCGGCCGGGCGCGGCCCGGAGCTGATGCGCGCCGCCGCCTGGGCCCTGGC